>JBKJSX010000235.1:0-5310 GCA_046594375.1 Chitinophagaceae bacterium | reverse complement strand
GCCATCCCCAACCTTGCATCTCTTCAAGTGTGGTACCGGTGTAATCGTACCATTTTTGATTAAACCAATAAACCCATCCCTCAGCGTTGGCAATCCATGCAAGATTTTGAATGCTGTCGGCAAAAGTGCGAAACTGTTTTTCACTTTGTTCAATCTGCTTTTTTGCAAGCACCTGTTCAGTTACTTCGGTAGCAAGCACGGTGATGCCTGTAATGGTATCATCAATTTCCCGGTAAGGCTGATATACAAAATTGAAATAAGCTTCTACCGGTATTCCCTTGCGCACCAGAATTGCCTTGGTTTCAAAGGCTTCAAAAGGCACTCCGGTATTGTAAACATCCGCAAGCAATTTTGGAAATATCTGGTCTTTTAATTCTGGTACTCCTACTGTTAGGGGTTTGTTTAATACAGCGTTTCCTTTTCCCAGCACATTAAGCATTGGCTCATTGGCAAAAGTTACTACCATTTCAGGTCCTTTAAAGATTGCGATTGCCATAAGCGATTGCGAGAGGAGATTGCTGAAACGCTGTTCGCTTGCTTCAATTTGTTTGCGGGCAATTACACTTTCTGTTACTTCCGTTCCTATTAATATGATGCCGTAAATTTTATTATCCAAATCACGCAATGGCTGATAAACAGAATTAAAATAAGCCGTATCTGCTTTTCCTGAACGTTTAAGTTGAACCTGCATTTCGTTGGCGATAAAAGGTTCACCCGTAGTATATATATCGTTGAATATCTTTATTAACCTATCCTCCAATTCCGGTGAACTTTCAAATAGAGGTTTGTTGATTACCTCCCCGTAAGTCTTTCCCCATATTTCAAGAGCTTTTTCATTAATGGTGTCTACAATAAAACGAGGACCTTGAAATGTTGCAATAGGCATCGGTACCTGAGCAATTAAGTTGCTGAATTTTGCTTCCGATGTTTCAATTTTATCTTTTGACAGGGTATTCATTTTATCTCTGGTGACTGTGCAAATTTAAAAATAAATTTATTTTGTTTGTCGTATATCTTTTTGTTTTTTGCAGTGCAGCTATCCAGGAAATACCCGTTAACCACGTTGTGTTGTTAATGATAAATTTAAGATATAATTATTTTTCAATTATTTTTTTAATTAGGTAAGAACCTTTTCCCGGGTTTAAAATAAATGATTATTAATCATTAAATTTTTTCATGTTTAGGAGAAAGGGTAAATTTAAATTGTCGTATCCGCTAAAATAAAACACACTTCTTTACGATCCCGCATTTGCGGGAGAAGCAATCTACTATTAAACATTCCTATTAGATTGCTTCGCCTAAGTTTATAATACTTTTTTCTACTTAATGATCGGCTCTCAAAGACGACAATTTTTTTACAGCTTTGTAACCCTTACCCGAACGAAATTATGTACGACATTTTGAAATGCATCACAAATTAAAGTGCATTTGTTTTGCCAGAACATTTTCTCTTTACCTTCATGTTTCAACAATCACACAACATGAAAAAATATTTTTTCTCAATTATCTTTTTGATCTCATTAATACCGGTTCAGACAATTGCACAATTCGATCCTTCTTTGTTCAATAGTATGAAGTGGCGGATGATCGGTCCTCACAGGGGCGGCAGAACCGTTGGTGCTGTTGGCGTTCCTCAACAACCTAATGTATTTTATATCGGAGTAAACAATGGAGGTGTTTGGAAGACCACCGATTATGGAAGAACATGGGATCCCATCTTTGATGACCAGCCAACAGGCTCAATTGGTGATGTGGTTGTGTCACCGTCAAACCCTGATGTGATTTATGTTGGCAGCGGTGAGGGATTACAACGTCCTGATCTTTCTGTAGGCAACGGTATGTACAAATCAACTGATGCAGGAAAAACATGGACGCATCTTGGGCTGGATAATGTTCAGCAAATTGGCGGGCTTGCTATTGATCCTAAAAATGAGAATCGTGTTTTTGTTGCAGCACTTGGTCATCCTTATGGACCTAATACTGAACGCGGAGTTTACCGAACTATTGATGGCGGAAAAACTTGGGAAAAGGTTTTGTATAAAGATGAAAATACCGGTGCAGTTCAGGTTACTTTCGATCCCAAAAATGCTGATATTGTTTATGCCTATATGTGGGCTGCAAGGCAAGGACCTTGGGAGAATGGTAAATGGAATGGTGCAGAAAGCGGATTGTATAAATCAACAGATGGAGGGAATACTTGGAAGAAGTTAACCAAAGGATTGCCAACAACAAAAGAAGGTTTATCACGAATAGGATTTGGGATTGCACCTTCTGATCCGCAACGTTTGTATGCAACTGTTGATTGCGTAAATCATGGTGGCATTTACAGGAGCAATGATGGAGGAGAATCGTGGATGCTGATGAGTAAAGATGAAAGATATTGGGGACGGGGAGAAGATTTTGCAGAAATAAAAGTTGACCCGTTAAATGCAGATATTGTTTACACTGCTGATGTGGTTGTATGGCGATCTGATGATGGCGCTAAAACGTGGAACGCCTTTCGTGGTGCACCCGGTGGTGATGATTATCATCGCTTATGGATTAACCCGGCTAACCCGAAAATTATTTTAATTGCCAGCGACCAGGGGGCGATAATTACAGTAAATGGCGGACAAACTTTTTCATCCTGGTACAATCAGCCGACTGCACAGATGTATCATGTGAGCACTGATAATGCTTTTCCTTACAATGTTTACAGCGGTCAGCAGGAGAGTGGCTCGGTAGGTATTTCATCAAGAGGCAATGATGGGCAAATTACTTTTCATGAATGGCATCCTGTAGGTGCGCAGGAGTATGGTTATATAGCTGCCGATCCATTGGATCCAAATATTATTTATGGAGGTAAACTTTCACGCTTTGATAAACGCACAGGGCAGGTTCAAAATATTGAACCCGAAGCATTACGTAGTGGCAAGTATCGTTTCATTAGAACAGCGCCGGTACTGTTTTCACCTGTAGATAATAAAACTTTATTCTATGCCGGAAATGTTTTGTTTAAAACATTGAATGGTGGAAAAAACTGGCGGGTAATAAGTCCTGATCTTTCCAGGGAAAGTTGGGATGTGCCCGCCACTGTTGGCATTTACACTTCTGATGATCCCGATAAATATCGGGAAAAGAAGATGCCAAGACGTGGAGTAATATATACAGTTGCCCCATCACCAAAAGATATTAATACTATTTGGTGCGGAACTGATGATGGTTTGATACACATTACAAAAGATGGTGGCAAAACATGGAAGAATGTTACGCCGCCGGCCATTACTTCGTGGAGTAAAGTATCATTGATGGATGCATCGCATTTTGATGTGAACACGGTGTATGCTGCAGTTAACCGCATTCGTTTAGATGACCTGCATCCGCATATTTATAAAACAAATGATGGAGGCAAAACATGGAAAGAAATTGTAAACGGTTTACCAGATGATCCGATAAATGTTGTAAGAGAAGATCCGCTTCGTAAAGGATTATTATTTGCAGGAAGTGAGAAGGCGGTATATGTTTCATTTGATGAAGGTGAGCATTGGCAATCATTACGATTAAATATGCCGGCAACTTCTATCCGTGATCTTGTTATTAAAGATGATGATCTTGTTATTGGCACACATGGAAGAAGCTTTTGGATATTGGATGATATAACTTCATTGCGTCAGTTAACTAATCAACTTGTCAACCAATCATCTGTTCTGTATAAGCCTGCAAATGCTTACAGGGTTAGATGGAATATGTGGACTGATACACCTTTGCCACAGGAAGAGCCTGGCGGTAAAAATCCTCCTGACGGCGCTATCATTGATTATTATTTAAATACAAATGCACAAAATGTAACGCTTGAAATTTTGGATATTAAAGGGAATATTGTTCGCAAATATTCCAATTCAGATACTTTGTATAAAATTCCTGATGTAAATATTCCGTTGTATTGGGTACGTCCGCAACAAATTTTATCTGCAGAAAAAGGGTCGCATCGCTTTTTATGGGATATGCGTTATCAATCTTTAAATATTCCACCATCATATCCCATCAGTGCAACGTATGAAAATACAGCGCCTAATGAAACCTCTCCATTCGTTATGCCGGGAACATATATAGCAAGGTTAACAGCGGAAGGAAAAACATACACTCAATCATTTATTGTGAAGATGGACCCAAGAGTGAAGACACCTTTTACGGATCTTCAGCAACAACATGATCTTTCATTAATGAGTTATCAATATCGCCTGCAAACAATCAAAATTTTAAATGAATTAGGAGCGCTAAGAAAAAAGATAAAAGAGAAATTGCCCGATGCAACCGGTTCTGCAATAACTGATCTCAATACCTGTGATACACAAGCCGCGGCATTGGAAAATTCTCCGCAAGGCAGCCAGCAACAAAGCTTTGGAAGTTTAAACAATTCATTTGCTTCTGTGTTTAATAACCTTCAGGAAAGTGATATGCCAGCAACCTCTCAAACTATTGCAGGAGCAAAACAAGCGGAACAATCTTTTAAAACTTTATCTGCACAATGGTTGGAAGTTAGGAAGAAAATAAAAAATTGTTTGGAAGAAAAATAACATTCTGTAAAATAATTAATTGCCAAAAAGAATTTAAAAGGAACAAATATTGCATTGAATGAATCAAACTTTTTAACCCTTTAAATTTATGATCATGATGTTTAAAAAAATCTCATTGCTGGCAGCAACCTTATTCTTCATTTGTTTGCAGGTAAAGAGCCAACAAAAAGAAATTGAAAAAATAAAGGCTGCCAATAAGGTTCTTGTTGAATTTAGTACTATGAAAGAAAAAATTCCACAGAAACTTTTTGCTGTTACTGAAGGGATAATTATCGTTCCGAAACTTTTAAACGCAGGCTTTGTTATCGCAGGTAAAAGAGGTAAAGGAATAGCAATAGTTAAAAACGCTGATAGCACATGGAGTGACCCTGTATTTGTAACTATCACTGGTGGAAGTGTAGGCTTCCAGGTAGGTGTGCAATCTATCGATCTTGTTTTAATTTTTAAAACCAGGGAAACGCTGCAAAAAATTGGTACCGGAAGTTTCACATTAGGCGGCGATGCTTCTGTTACTGCAGGACCTTTGGGCAGAAATTCAAGCGCCAGTACTGATTATAAAATGGATGCGGAAATATATTCCTATTCAAAATCAAAAGGGCTTTTTGCCGGCATAAGCATAAGTGGTTCAGCATTGGATATCGATGAAAAATCAAACAATAATTTTTACAAAGAAGAGTTGGATGCCCGAACGATTTTTGGGAGCAATAAAAATTCTTCTGCGGAAACAGTTATTATCAAACAAACACTAAAAAAA
>JBKJSX010000203.1:0-7327 GCA_046594375.1 Chitinophagaceae bacterium | reverse complement strand
TGCCAACGATTGGCATCTTGTACATTTGGGTAGCAGGGCTGTGGGTGGTGCCGGGCTTGTGTTTTGTGAAGCAACTGCGGTTTCTCCCGAAGGAAGAATAACGCCCTCTGATCTCGGAATCTGGAAAGATGAACACATCGATTTTTTACAAAGCATTACAAAATTTATTGAAACACACGGAGCACTTCCTGCAATTCAATTGGCGCATGCCGGGCGCAAAGCAAGCCACCATGTACCATGGAAAGGAAGTGCTGTGCTAACTGAAGAAGAAGGTGCCTGGCAAACATTTGCACCTAATGCAATAGGATATAAAGAAACTGATCCGTTACCAAAAGCAATGACGATCGATGATATTAAAAAAGTAATAAATGATTTTGGCGATGCTGCGAAAAGATCTATCGAAGCAGGCTTTAAAATTATTGAGATACATGCTGCACACGGTTATTTGATAAACGAATTTATGTCTCCTTTAAGCAACGAAAGAACCGATGAGTATGGCGGATCTTTTGAAAACCGTATAAGATTACTTTTGGAAATTGTTGCTACAATAAGAAAAATAATTTCAAATGAGCTTCCATTATTTGTGCGAATATCAGCAACTGATTGGGTAGAAGGAGGATGGACAGAAGATGATTCAGTAAAGCTTGCAGCTACACTAAAATATAAAGGGGTAGATGTTATTGATTGCTCAACAGGCGGCAATATCTCTACTCAAAATATATCGGTGAGTCCTTTATACCAGGTTCCCTTTGCAGAAAAAATAAAAAGAGAAACAGGAATATTAACCGGTGCTGTTGGAATTATAACCACTCCACAACAGGCTGAAGAAATTCTTGTTAAACAACAGGCAGATCTTATTTTATTGGCCAGACAATTTTTGCGGGATCCCTATTTTCCATTACATGCAGCAAGAGAGCTCGGTGTGGATATTACATGGCCCGAACAATATGACAGGGCGAAAAAATATTAAGAGCGTGAACGTGAGAATGGTTTGTTTCCCGTTTGCCTATCACAATGTTGACATATCAATTACAAAACGATAACGAACATCGCCTTTTAGCATACGCTCGTAAGCTTCATTAATATCTTTTATGTTTATTACTTCCACATCACTTACAATATTGTGTTCTGCACAATAATCAAGCACCTCCTGTGTTTCAGGTATACCGCCAATCAGTGATCCTGCAAGGCTTCTTCTCTTCAGAATAAGATTAAAGGCAGGCACCTGTGCAGGTGCCGGAGGAGCGCCAACACAAACCATTTTGCCATTTGTCTTTAGCATGTTCAGGTAAATATTATAATCATGCTCCGCAGAAACTGTATCAAGAATAAAATCAAAATAATTTGCAACTGATTTTACCTGCTCTTTATCCGAGGTTAAAACAAATTTATGTGCGCCCAATCTTTTTGCATCTTCTTCTTTTGATGGAGAATGACTAAGCATTGTAACTTCTGCACCAAATGATACCGCAAGTTTTACACCCATGTGCCCTAAACCGCCAAGTCCAAGTATTCCTACTTTATCACCTTTGCCAACCTTCCAATGACGCAGCGGAGAATAAGTTGTGATACCGGCGCAAAGCAATGGCGCAATACCTTCCAACGGAAGTTTATCAGATATCGTTAAAACAAAATCTTCATGCGCAACAATTTGTTTACTGTATCCTCCAAAAGTATAGCCACTTCCATCTTTTTCATTTCCGTTGTAAGTGCCCACCATTCCATTCTCGCAGTATTGTTCCAGTCCCTTTTTACAACTGTCACACTCACGGCAACTATCTACCAAACATCCAATAGCAGCAAGGTCACCTGCTGTAAATCTTTTAACATCACCCCCAACTCTTGTTACACGACCAACAATCTCATGACCCGGCACGCAAGGATATTGAGTACCGCCCCACTCATTTCGAACTGTATGGAGATCGCTGTGGCAAACACCGCAGAATAAAATTTCTATTTCCACATCACGGGGTTTTGGTTCTCTTCTATCAAAAGTCCAGGGAGATAATTGTTCGGTAGCACTTGGTGCTGCGTATGCTTTAGTTGATGTCATTTTTTTATTTATGAGTGCAAATATAGGCAGTAAAAAAGAAAATTAAATCTTATTATAATGCAAAAGTCCACGCAACTTTGCATGGACCTTATGTTTTATTTGGGGTATTCTTTATCTTACTCTTCCTTCTTTTTTATCTTTGGACCTTCCTAAAATATAACCACCGCCTGCACCAATTACACCACCAATGATAGCACCTTTAACATGATTTTTACTGATCACTGCACCAACTACTGCCCCACCTACACCTCCTATAGTTGCATCTTTTGCAGCTTTGCTCCAGCCTCTCCTTCTTGTAGTTGTTTGACCAGTATTGGTATTAGTATTACGTGATGTTGTTGTGGATGATCCTGAACCGTTCCGGTTATTAATTGTTCTAGTTGATCTGTTGGTGTTTGTTATCGGTTTGTTAGCAACGGCCATATTTTTATTTCCATTAGTTAATGTGGTAGTTTCAATTACACTCCCGGTATCGGTCATCATATTGCTTTTATACATACCTGTTGTATCAACCAATATCACATCTTTGTTACTGTTTAAGTCTGTTTTAGATTGACAAGCAAGAAAAGTTGCGGCAACCATAAAACAAAGTATAATCTTTTTCATATCTGTAGTTTTAATTATTCTATATAAGGAGAAAACTGTGCCAGACTATTATTTATAATAAATTTTAAGAATTTATCTAACCTCGCGAATGTCTTTAACTACTGGTAATCAACCCTGTATGTTCAATTGACAAGATTGGCATATTTAATATTTTATTCCTCAATCTTATACCTATTTGCAACGATCCTTCAATACAGTTTTGCTTTACCTAGATCACCTTTGTTCTAGTTCATTTTCTGCAATGTGTAAGCTTAAGATTGAGAAGGAAAAAATTGTGGGCATGACGCAAAAAGACGAGAATGTTTCCTAAAAAAGAGGATAATAAACTTTATGGCATTTTTTAAATACAATTAATATGCGATGCCTTTATTTTATCGAGAGGAAATAATTTTAGGCTGTCAATGTATTTTTAAATTTTGGAGGCGTTCTTTTTTTACTTGCCTGTTCATAAGCATACGCCAGTTTTAAAATTCCACCTTCATCGTAAGCAGTGCTAAAAAAAGAAAGTCCAACAGGCAAATCATGAACTGTACCCATAGGAACAGTTATGTGAGGATATCCAGCCATTGCAGCGGGGGGACAAAAATAAAATCCTGTATCATAATCTCCATTCACAAGATCAATTAAGGGCGCATAACCAATGCTGGTACCACATATCGCATCAAGTTTGTTTTGCTTCAACATGTCATCAATTAATTTTTTTGAGCTTGTTGATCTTGCCAATGCTTCTGTATATTCTTTACTGTCAAGTCCTTTCTTTTCTTCACAGCTTTCTAAAATTTCCTGTTTGAACCATGGCATTGCTTTGGCTTCATTTTGTTTATTAAATGCAATAACATCTGCCAATGATTTTACTTTTGCATTTGCTGTAGAAAGATATTTGTTTACACCATCTTTAAATTCATATTTTAAAACGGTAAGTTCATCTGCACCCAGTTTATTGGTTTCTTTCAAAAGTTCAATTTCAACAACTGTAGCTCCCTGCGCTTTTAAAATTTCTATCGCCTGTTTATATAATCCTACAACACCTTCATGCCCGGTTAAAAAAGATTTTTCAATGCCGATACGCTTTCCTTTCAACCCATTGGCATCCAAAAAAACTGTATAATCTTTTTGCAACTTACCGTTGCTTTCATTGGTAACTGCATCAGTATTATCTGTCCCTGTTAGCACACTTAATAATATAGCAGCGTCTTTTACTGTACGTGCCATTGGGCCTGCAGTATCCTGCGTTTTAGAAATGGGAATGATGCCGCTTCGGCTTAATAAGCCTACTGTTGGTTTTATACCAACAATGCCACAAAATGAAGAAGGAGCAATAACAGAACCATCCGTTTCTGTACCGATAGCTACTGCGCAAAGATTAGCTGCCACGGCTGCTCCTGATCCGGAACTTGATCCACATGGATTGCGGTCAAGAATGTTTGGATTTTTTGTTTGACCACCGCGGCTGCTCCATCCGCTGGTTGATCTCGTGGATCTGAAATTTGCCCACTCACTAAGATTTGTTTTTCCTAACAATACAGCCCCTGACGATCTTAATTGTTTTATTATAAATGCATCATTTGTTGCTTTATGTCCTTCTAAAGCAAGTGCGCCCGCAGTTGTCATCATGTTATCACCAGTATCAATATTATCTTTTATCAAGACAGGAATGCCATGCATAGGTCCACGTACTTTACCGGATGTTCTTTCACTGTCCATTTTATCTGCAATAGATAATGCATCAGGATTTAATTCTATCACTGCGTTTATTGCCGGACCTTTTTTATCAATTGCTTCAATACGGTCTAAATATAATTGTGTGATCGATCTGGATGTATGTTCTCCGCTCTGCATTTTTTTCTGAAGCTCATCAATTGTTATTTCATTTAAAACAAAATCTCCCGGAGAAGATTGAGATAGATTTTCTTTTTCTCCTGTTTCTTTTTTATCTGCAGAATTATTGCATGAGGCAATACCAACAGATGCAATAGCAAATGATGTTAATGAACTGTTCCTGATAAAATTTCTTCTTTGCATTGTAGAAAGATTTATTTAAGTAATTGTGGTATCGTTATTTTTTCAATGTTCAAACTTCTGCAGAGAGCATTAAAATCTGTAACCTCTTTTCGTATATCACTGTATTCATTTTGAATTGGCTGCCAAAGTGCATTTAACTCTGTAAGACGTTGCTGCTGACCATTTGTAACCGAAGGAATATTCACATCCATTTCTCCTTTTAAAAAAATATAATCTGCGCTAAGCCTGTTCACAAAGTTGATGATGTCATCATTGCTTTGTGCTTTAGGTTGCACTAATTTTTCTTCCCATGTTGTTATTGTCTTCACCAGTTTTTTACCATTGTCAATTACGGTTTTGTACATCACGGTATCCGTAAGCAGATCAATTAATTCATTTATTTGCGAACGAACAATTTTCATTTGGTTCACATCATCGTGAATTTCTTTTACTTTATTATCAACCTCGGCAAGGGTTTGCTGCTGCTTTAAATATTCCGCTGCTGTTGCATTAATCCGCGGATCTGGAAGAATTGTAAACGTTGTTGTCTTTTCTTCTTTATCTGTTTTTAATCTCGCAGTAAATTTTCCGGGGGCAACTTTTCTACCCTTGTAACTTCCTTCAATAAAAACATTAGGCACACCAGGCAATATTGAATACCGCATATCCCAAACAAATCTGTTAAGCCCCGGTTTATTGGGCAACAATGTTTCGGCCTCAGGACCGCCGGGAAATTTGACAAACTTTTTATTTTCTTTTGTTGAATAGCTGCGCACCAATTGTCCTTTATCATCAAGAATATCCAGTGTAAGTTTTATTGAATCGGGCTTTGCAGGAACTAAATAATAAATTGAAACGCCTGAGGCAGGATTTGTTCCTGAACTATAAATCGGCGGCGGGTCGTCGTCATCATCAGGGCTTGCATCCAAAGCACTTCCGCCTGATACACGGTATGTATCTGTTGGTTTAAAAAGATCAAATCTTTTTGTTGTATCACTCCTGTTGTATTGACGGAAAATAGTAAGATCATCCAATATCCAAAACGCACGACCCATTGTTGAAGCGATCAAATTTCCTTTATGCACCATAAGATCTGTGATAGGCGTGACCGGCAAATTTAATTGCTGCTGCTTCCATGATTTTCCGCCATTGTATGAAATATAAAAACCTGTTTCTGTGCCTGCATACAACAGATCTTTTTTTACATCATCTTCACGCACACATCTTGTGTAGGCGCCGTAGGGAATTCCGTTGCTGATGTTCGTCCATGTTTTTCCATAGTCAGTTGTTTTAAAAATAGCCGGTGCAAGATCATTCAACTTATATCGGGTTGTTGCAATGTATGCAGTCGCTTTATCATGCGGAGAAACTTCGATGCAATTAATGAGGCGTTCACTAAGACCCGCGGGTGTAACATTATTCCATGTTTTTCCATTATCCCTTGTAAGATAAACAAGCCCGTCATCACTGCCTGTCCATATCACACCTTTTTCGTAAGGCGATTCTGCAACGTATGCTATCGTCGCATAATTTTCTCCTCCTGCCCCTTCGTTTGTATAAGGCACACCGCTTTGTCCCATCTTTGCAGTATCATGACGTGTAAGATCCGGAGAAATTACTTCCCAGTTAATTCCTTTATTATTTGTTCTGAATAAAACATTGCCTGCATGATAAAAAACAGTTGGATCGTTGGGAGAATTTATGATAGGAGCATTCCAGTTAAAGCGATACTTCATATTTTTTGGCTGCAAGCTTTGGTATTGAATTGGCGATACCATAATACCTTTACCTTCTTTTATTTCCTGATCAAAAACTTCAATGGTTCCCTGGTAACTTCCTCCCATTGATATCTTAGGATTATTAGGATCAAATGCTATAAAAGCACTTTCACCTCCTGCAGCAGGAGACCATTCCCTATCTCCAATACTGTAGCCAGCAAGGTTTCGGCTTGCTATCATCACCGAAGAATTATCCTGCTGTCCCCCATAAACATAATAAGGAAAACGGTTGTCAGCATTCACTCTATAAATTTGTGCCGTGGGTTGATTGTTTTGTGTTGACCATGTTTTGCCTGTATTAAAACTTATTGCTGCACCGCCATCATTGGAAATGATCATATTTTTATTGTTGTTTGGATTTATCCAAAGCTGGTGATAATCTCCATGTGTGCCGCGAATGTTGCTCCATGTTTTTCCTCCATCAATTGATCGTAAGCCGGGAGAATTAAAAGCATAAATAACATTTTCGTTTTGCGGATCAAGAGCGATCTCTATGTAGTACCATGCTCTTTGTACAAGGCGATGATCTTTGCTTATCCTGTTCCAGCTTTTGCCTGCATCATCACTCACAAATAATCCGCCCTGTTCTTTTTCGGTATCACTTTCAATTAGTGCATACACTTTTTCTGCATTGGCACGGCTTACTGCAATTGCCATCTTGCCTTTTTCTTTTGGTAAGCCTTTGGTTAATTTGATCCACGTTTCGCCAGCATCTGTTGATTTATATAAATTACTTCCGGGGCCGCCACTTTTTATTTCCCATGGTGTGCGGCGATGCTCCCACATGGCTGCATATAAAATTCTTGGATTGGTCATATCCATACTAAGTTCGGAGCAGCCTGTATTCTCATCTACATACAAAACTTTTTTCCATGTTGTGCCGCCATCA
>JBKJSX010000102.1:0-4422 GCA_046594375.1 Chitinophagaceae bacterium | reverse complement strand
GGATTTTATGATGATGTTGTTGTATCAACTGATGAAGAAAGAAAATTAATGGCAGCAGCGCCATACAATGAAGAAGAATACAAAAAAGATCTTGGTGTTAAAGAATTGTGGGGAGAGAAAGGATTTGCTACCAATGAAAGAACTGGCATTCGCCCAACAATTGAGTTAAACGGAATTTGGGGCGGATACCAGGGCGAAGGTGCGAAAACAGTATTGCCGTCAAAAGCAACTGCAAAAATTTCAGCCAGACTTGTACCAAATCAATCTTCGGAAAAAATCACAAAAAAATTGTTGGATTATTTTAAAAGCATAGCCCCCGCAAGTGTTACAGTTAACGCATTTGAACATCATGGTGGTGAACCATACATGACGCCGATTGACAGCACCGCTTACAAGGCTGCAGCAAAAGCAATGGAAACTACATTTGGTAAAAAGCCGATCCCTGTGCGTGGCGGCGGAAGTATTCCTATCTGTTCTTTATTTGAAAAAGAATTAGGAATTAAAGTGGTTTTTCTTGGCTTTGGTTTAGACAGTGATAATCTTCATAGTCCAAACGAAAAATTTGATCTTGCTAATTTTTATAAAGGGATAGAAACAATTCCATACTTCCATAAATATTTTGCAGAGATGAAATAAAATATTTTTAAGCCGATATGCACTGGTTCGATAAATAAAAAATAATCAATATGGATATTATTATACAATCACCGGGCTTTAAAGCAAGTGAACATCTGCAAAATTTTATTCGTGAAAAACTTAACAAAGTAGTTTTAGAAAGTGATAATGTAATAAGAGCAAACGTTACATTAATCAAAGGGCCTGAATCTGATCCGCAAAATAATATTTGTGAGGTAAGGCTTGAAGTTCCGGGCAACGATCATTTTGTAAAAAAGAGTTCTGATGTATTTGAGAAAGCAATTTCAGAAAGTATGGATGCCTTACAAAAGATCATCCGCAAAACGAGGAATAAACAAATCAGCAGCAGGCATAGCACGCTCTAATCCGACAACTAAAGCTTTTAAAACTTAGGGCAGGGAACATTTTTGCCGCCGACTGGCTTCTTAATATAAATAAGGGAGATTTCCATACCACCACGACTTTGAGAACCTGCTTTTAAACCTGAAGTATTAATATCATACGTAGCACCAATCCGCATACCGCCAAATTCCAAACCGAGGTAAGGGATAACAGCATCATTCAATCTCATCCATAACCCTGCATAAACATTTGTAGGGTTATCATCATCATTATTTAAAGAAGATGAAATAGCGCCTCCAATTGTTGTTTCAGTTGCTTTAGCCTGCGTTTGATAAATACCACTGGTATGCAAAGTGAGCACATCAGAAACCGGAAAATATCCGCCTGCGCTAATAGTTGTACGGGTAGCGATATTCAAATTGCCGCCTTGAAAACTTTCTTTAGGGCGATTGATATGATACATTGAAGCGCCAATGTAAAAATTATTTTTATCAGTAGTAGATACTGTATAAATAATACCTGCATTTACATCCAAATAATTAATGTTGGGATTTTTAAAATTAACGATATCTGCACTGGGAACAGTAAGATCAAATCCAAAAGGAGTAAGCTGATCTGAAAAATATAATTTTGAAAAGTCGAGTCTCTTTTGTCCGTACACACCCTGGAAACCAATCCCTATCTGGCTAAAACCATCTTCGTTTAAAGCTTTATGATATGCAGTTGAAATGCCGATATAATTATTCGTAAGTACTCCGCCGCCTGCTTTATCTGTAAGAGCAATGATGCCAACACCCCATGTATCATTCTGAGGAAGCACATTATTAAGTATTGAAAAATCTACATTTAAAGTGGAGGTGGTGTATACATTATTAAATGCAGGCCATTGATTGCGGTAGTTTCCTGCTACCCGCAATGTACCATCAAACTTTCCGGTTAATGCAGGATTTAATGTTAATGGTGAAGCGAAGAATTGAGAAAAGTGGGGATCCTGTGCTGAAGCACTGCGTAACAAACTCAACACTACAATAATGGATAATATAAATTTTTTCATTTTCTACGATAATTCAGAATCTTAAAGATACCTTTTTTATTGTTTTATTTTATGAGAAAAAGAAGCTAATTAAAAGACAATTTTTTTTAGTGAAGGGCTGCTCATAAAATACGGAAGAAGGAAATAAGAAGTAAAGGATATACATTGTAATTCTTTCATCGTACTTCGTACATTGATAATCACATCTGAACTTTAACCCCATAAGCAAGATCACCTGCATCACCTAAACCGGGAACAATATATCCTTTGGCAGTTAACTCATCATCAATATCTCCACACCAGATAGTTGCTTTAGGCTCAGCTCTTAAAACATATTCAATACCAACCGTACAGGCAATTGCGCAAACAAAATGTATTTCAGATGGATTTCCTTCTTCCCTTATGAACTGTAATGTTTTTACCAATGATGCGCCTGTTGCAAGCATGGGATCAGAAATTATAACAACACGATCTTCCATCTCGGGGCAACTGATATAATCTAAACTGATTTCGAAACTACCGTCAGCATTGTGTTTGCGGTAAGCGCTGATAAAAGCATTGTCGGCTTTATCAAAATAATTAAGCAGCCCCTGGTGCATCGGTAAACCAGCTCTTAAAATAGTTGCGAGCACAGGTTGCTTTTCTAATATCTTACAACAAGATGTTCCTAATGGCGTCGTTATTTCTTTTTCTACCCAGGATAATTTTTTACTTATTTCGTATGCAGCAACTTCGCCAATCCGGTCAAGATTATTGCGAAACCGAAGCCTGTCATCCTGTGTTTCAATATCGCGTAATTCGCTTACCCAGTTACTTATCAAAGAATGCTCTTCACTTAAATTGATAACCATTATAAATTTTTAGAGTGATCTTTTAGAACAACCAGGAAGATTAATGTTATAAATTTGAGCCATCCTTAATCTTCACGTTCACAAAAATATATTTTTTATCAGTAAAGGCATCTAAATTAGGAATATGGTATACAAAGTAATAGGATTAATGAGTGGAAGCTCTCTCGACGGATTAGATATTGCCTTTGTACAACTACAGGAAAATGGCGGAAAATGGAGCTACGAAATTTTACACGCTGATTGTTATGAATACAACAGTGAATTGATAAATAAATTAAAAAATGCTATTGATCTGCCTGCGTTGGATTATCAATTACTCCATACTGAATATGGTCATTTTTTGGGCAAACAGGTAAATCTTTTTGTAGAAAAAAATAACCTGTATCACCAGGTCTCATTAATTTCTTCTCACGGGCATACAACGTTTCATGTACCGCAAAAATTAATGACAGCGCAATTGGGTGATGGCGCTGCAATTGCTGCGGAAACCCATCTCCCGGTGGTGACAGATCTAAGAGCAATGGACATAGCTTTTGGCGGACAGGGAGCTCCCATTGTTCCTATCGGTGAAAAATTATTGCTGGGTGATTACACCTATTTTTTAAATCTGGGTGGCATTGCAAATATCTCAGCAAATATTAATGACAGTTTCGTTGCCTTTGATGTTTGCGCAGCAAACCGTGTATTAAATATGCTGGCTGAAGAAAAAGGTTTTGCCTTTGATAATGATGGACAAATTGCTGCCGCAGGAAACATCAATCATGAACTTCTGCAAAAATTAAATGAGTTGGAATATTATAAATTGCCATATCCTAAATCGTTAGCAAATGATTTCGGGATTAAAACTGTATTTCCAATTATAAAGCAATCTTTATTAAGTATTGAAGACGCAATGAGAACTTATGTAGAGCATATTGTTCTTCAAATAAAAAATGGCATCGTAAACGCATCAGGCAACTATAAACTACAAACCATAAACTACAAACTACTTGCAACCGGCGGCGGTGCATTCAATTCTTTTTTAATGAAAAGATTAAAAGAACTTTTAGCTGAAATAAATATTGAAGTATTTATACCCGAAGAAAATTTAATAAGATATAAGGAAGCATTGATAATGGCATTGATGGGCATTTTGCGGTGGAGAGAAGAATACAATGCTCTTTCATCTGTAACAGGAGCCAAACGAAATTCAATTGGTGGCGCTTTATGGCTGGGCACAGAAGCTTAATACAGTTTTTAACATGGTGTTTTAATAAAATTCATTTTCTTGTGGCAAAATTATTTTCAATGAAAAATTTACTTTTTGTACTTCTTATTTCATCATTTCTATTTTCATGCAACAGCAATGGCACTAAAAACGCTGTGAGTGAAAAAGACAATTACGAAAAAACAAAAGAGAATCTTGCTGATAAAGAGAAGAAAACTCCTCAAAGTTTTTTAACCGTTTCCGGTCACGACAAACATAATTTACTGGGGCAAACTGTTGTAAAAGGAACGATCACAAATAAAGCTACTGTTGCTTCTTATAAAGATGTGGATGTTAAATTAGATTTTTATAGT
>JBKJSX010000137.1:0-3539 GCA_046594375.1 Chitinophagaceae bacterium | reverse complement strand
CTTTTTTCAACTAAGTCATGTTCAAACTGGCTCGCAGCAATACTTTTATCAATGGCTTTATACTCTTCGTAAGCTTCGTAGCTTAAATTCCTCACAGCACGCCATGAGAACAACCTTTGCCAAAATGTTATCTCCCGTATTTTAGAAAAAAAGAGATTTAATTTTTCTGTGCTCTGAAATTGCATCTTTTGATTATTGAGTAAGATCATTTAATTACTTGAAATGAAATAAGGTACTCGAAAAAGATTTATTATTTATCTGAAAGAGTAAGCTGTTTGCTATAAAATAAAGAAGCCCTGTTAGCTGCGGCAGTACTTAAGTAGGTTTTTAAAAAATCTTTTTGCACATTAATACGCAATTCCAACCCATTCAACTTATCCCTAATTGCATCAGTGCTAAATTTAAAACTGGCTTCTGTTTTTGCAATCTCATCTAGTTTTTCATGCGCAGATGAAAGCCTGGCATCTATTCCATTGAACAATGCCTGCAAGGCGTTATCAGTTATTGCAGGAGAAAATTTTTTGTTGCGATATTCAACAAAATTATTATAAGTGTTTGGTGCAGTATTCAGTTCAGCCACTGCTAAATTATATAGGTCTACATCTTTATCTTCCCTTATTATTTCAATATTCATTTTTGTTTGATCATGCCGGTTCTTTACCATGTTATTGTACAACCCGCTTTGCTCAATTCTATAGGCAGTTGACTTTAATCTCTGTAAGCTATCCAATTTAATATAGGCAGTAACCGAATCAACATAGTTAATATATGGCAGGTTTTTATGATAGTAAATGTTTCCTGTATAAAACATACTGTGAGAAACAGGATAATTTAAAAGCTGCCATAAAGGATCGAACGGCATGTGCGTTTCAATCATTAATAATGGCTCTACCAAAAAATATTTTGTATTGCCTGTACTTTCATCCCATGTGGGGTCACACAGCAACCATGTATTATCAGTAAACACAGTGCACCAACTATGTCCGGTTTTATCCACTACACTATTTTGTTTTGTGTATCCATCAACAATAAAACTAATGATACCGCATTTTAAACATAGATCATTAAATATAGCAGCATAATTTTCACAAACACCTCTTCTTCTTCTTAAAGCTGCTGTTATTTTCGCACTGTGGTCCAGACCCATATTTATTACGTTGGCACTATCAGTATCATACTTAATGTTGGAAGCAACCCATGAATAAATTGCAAGCAATTTTTTTCTTTCGGTAGTAAAATTTTTATTTATGTAATCCGCAATATCAGCAGTGGTATATGTTTTATCAACAGGTATGCGGAACACCAGGTTATCAATCTGCCTGTCATCAAATGATTGCGCTTTTGAAAGAACAGCACAAAATAAAAATGATATAAGGAATATGAAATCCCGCATATCATAAATTTAAGATTTTATAACCGCTTAATCTTCTTAAATTTTTTTAAACTTTCCTATACGACGTATGCCTGTGCGCTACTTTCCATGCATCAGTATGTTTTACCCAAACATCTGTTATCAAAAAATCTCCGCTCCTGTCTTGTCCGTTAAAATTTGCTTTTTGAAAATAAAAAGATTGAACGATAGCAGTGTTGCCATATTCTCTAACTTCCATCTCTTTAAATTCAAATTCTTCGCATATATAATTGGGGATATTTGCAAGCCATTTCTCTCTTGGCATTATCCATAATTCGGAAGTGAGCAGCCTGAAATCCGGTGCCAGAATGATCTCTAAAAATGCGATGTCATTATCTTTCCACGCCTGCATCCACGCAACAGAAAGTTTTTTTAATTCTTCTATTGTTGTATCCATGCTTACAATTTTTATAAAGTTTTTTAAAAGTAAATTTTATCCTAGTCATTTCCCAGTCTTTTAAGTGTAAGAAATTCTTATTAACTTTCTTATTCCCAAAAACTAGTTTATGAGAAAGTTATTCTTCCTTTTTGCAATTATCATTTCCTGTTATCAATTGCCTGCTCAGGATTCAGCCAATCTTCCCAAAATTCAAATGCAGATTGATTCGCTTCAAAAGCGGCTTGTGGATGCTAATTATACCCGCATACCAAAACAGGACTTTGAAAAAATTCTGAAAAATTCTGTAGAAAATGAAGTAAGTGATTCCATAAAAAAATGGATCGCATTTTTGGGAACAATGATTGGCTTAATAGGTTTTTTAATAGCCGCTTTTTTTAAAAGCCAGATAAAAGCACAGGTAGAAGAATCTTATAAGAATGTTGTGTTGCCCAATGTTACTGCAAGCCTTGCAGGCATAACGGATAAAGCAAAATATGAAAACGAAAGGCAGGACAAAAAACTCGCTGAACTAACTGAAAGAATAGATAACCTGTTGGCAAACCAAACCAAATTTGTAAATGACAGTTCCGTTATAATAGATAAAAAAATCAAAGACATTTTAAGCTTTGCGTGGGATGATATTGCAGAAGCCAAACTTCGCATCGCAAAAGAAAAGAATTATTCAGGCATAGAACTGATACAGGAAATAAAATCATTTCTTGAAAATAAGGAAATCGAGATAAGGACAGAAAAGCGCATAGCATTGATAGATGTACTTATGCGCTGTTATTATCAAACAAGTTTTAAAAGCGAACAGGAGAAATATAAGTTTATGATACAGCTTTTGCGAAAATATGAAACCGACTATGAGCTGTTGCCCGAAACATACGCTAATGCAGCTATTGCGTTAAGCAGCAGTTATGAGCAATACGGAATCAAAGAAGACAGGGATACCTGCATTGACAGTTGTGATAAGTCAGTAAGCAGGCTTAAAGATTATGGTGAGCCATATGCAATAAAACTGGAAGTATTTATGATGGATTATAAAAAAGCGTATGGTGATAAAGAACGTGACGAAGCCACTGAAAACATTAAAAGAACATTCAATTCCATTTCGAATAATAAATCAAAAGTATTATGCGTACAAATAATTGACAGGTTAGAAAGGGATAGTACAGTGCCTTATTTAAAGGAATATTACACTAAACTTGAGAAAAAATTTCCAGATAGTTTTGTGGAAATGAAAGAGCGTGTTTGTTCAGATATACTTGCAGATGGAAATTATTTTAATCAGGATTGGCATACAAAAATGGTTGAAGATATTTTGCAGGATCACATGCTTAAAAGCCCAAACCCTGATGGCAACTGGACATGTACTAAATTGATAAAAAGTGGCAATGAAATAGACCCAAAAAATGATTTTGAATTAATTAATATCAATGGCACTGCTTTTACCTTAACAAGAAATAAAATTGAAGAAAAGGGGTTACTGCATTTTCTGCCTTATTCAAATATGTTAGGTCTGAATTTTTATATTATGGATAAAGATATTTTGGTTCAGATCATTCCCGGTATTTACAAAATGGAAAATGATCAGTTGGTTATTTGTTTAAATGATACTGCACAAACAAGACCTGAGGATTTTTTATCAACTACAGAAAATCAATTTTTAATTGTGTATTACAATAAATCAATCTAGCAGAATCTCATTTAAGGATTACAGGAGCTAAATAAATGGTCAATATAGAA
>JBKJSX010000204.1:0-4958 GCA_046594375.1 Chitinophagaceae bacterium | reverse complement strand
ATGGATATGAGTTACTTTCCTGTGGGATATCCTGTGCTCAAGTTTCAAAATAAAGTAACGGATCCTTTGGTGATGAGAATACTTTATAGCCGCCCCCAATTGAATGGCCGCAAAGTTTTCGGCGACCTTCAAAAATTAGGCGAAGTATGGCGACTTGGCGCTAACGAAGTAACGGAGATACAGTTTTTTAAAGACGTATCGATCAACAATAAAAAAATTAAAAAAGGCCGTTATTCTTTATACTGCATACCCTACAGCGATAAATGGACATTGATAATAAATAAAGAAACTGATGTATGGGGCCTTAAACATGATGCTGATAAAGATGTTACACGGATAGATCTTCCGGTAGAAAAAAATAGTACAACAGAAGCGCTCACAATAATTTTTGCAAAATCTGATAGCGGCGCAAATATGCAGATGTATTGGGATGATGTAAAAGCAACATTACCTATAACTTTTAAAAACTAATTAAATGAAGCTTGCAACAAAATTAATTCACGCAGGAGTTCACCCTGATCCTTCAACAGGAGCTATTATGACTCCCATTTATCAAACATCAACATACGTGCAAACAGCACCGGGAGATCATAAAGGATATGAGTATGCAAGAACGCAGAACCCAACAAGAACGGTGCTGCAAAACGCTTTGGCCGCAATCGAAAATGGAAAATTTGGTTTGTGCTTCAGCAGCGGTATGGCAGCAACTGATGCTGTTATAAAACTTTTAAACCCGGGTGATGAAGTAATTGCAGCTAATGATATGTATGGCGGAACATATCGCTTGTTCACTAAAATTTTTGAAAAGTATGGATTGAAGTTTCATTTTGTGGATATGCAGAATGCGGATAATATCAAAGGATATATTAATGCCAACACAAAACTCATCTGGACGGAAACACCTACTAACCCGATGATGAACATCATTGATATTGCTGCTGTTGCCGCAATTGCAAAACAAAATAATATTTTGATTTGTGTTGATAATACATTCGCTTCACCTTATTTACAAACGCCATTAGATCTTGGTGCCGATATTGTTTTACATTCTGCAACAAAATATTTAGGAGGCCACAGTGATGTAGTGCATGGTTGTTTAATTATAAATGATGCAACCCTGAATGAAAAACTTACTTTCATTCAGAACAGTTGTGGCGCCGTTCCTGGTCCGCAGGATTGTTTTTTGGTTTTACGAGGATTAAAAACTTTACACATACGCATGCAAAGACATTGTGAGAATGGAGAAAAAGTTGCGAACTGGTTACGTTCTAATGCAAAAGTTGATAAGGTTTTCTGGTGCGGTTTCCAGGATCATCCTAACTATGCGATTGCAAAAAAGCAAATGAGTGGCTTTGGCGGAATGATAAGTTTCACATTAAAGGATGACAGTATGGAAGCAGCGAATAAAGTTTTGTCAACAACTAAATTATTTTCTCTTGCAGAAAGTTTGGGAGGCGTTGAAAGTTTGATAGGGCATCCTGCAAGCATGACACATGCAAGTATCCCAAGAGAAGACAGAATAAAAAATGGATTGACAGATTCACTGATAAGATTAAGTGTAGGCATTGAAGATATTGATGATCTTATCGAAGACCTTGACAATGCAATTGGAAAAGAAGAAGAACAATCAAAAACAAACACCGAAAGAAAAGCGGTAACTGTATAGCTACAAAATTGAATAGTTTAATACTTTTAAAAAATAACGATGTTATATAATAAACAACAACTTTTGGATTTACCGGTAGATGAAAAACTTGACCTTGTTGAAGCTTTATGGGATAGTATTGATGATGAAACCATAGGTAAAACTTTTTCTAAAAAACAAATAGAAGATGAATTAGATAAAAGAATAGATCAAATTACAAAAAATCCCAACAGCTTAATTAGCTGGGAGAATGTAAAAGCTAAAATGAAAATGTAATGGCTAATTTTTCTGTAGCTTTTACTCCCGAAGCAGAAACAGAAGTATTAGGAGCATATTTTTGGTACGAAAATCAAAGGCTGGGTCTTGGAGAAGATTTTAAATTATTTCTGGATTTAAAAACTAAATCGTTAAAGAAGAATCCTAAAACTGCTTCATACATCTATAAAAACATTCGGTCTTCAAAAATTAGGAGATTTCCTTACAACATAATTTATCGCATAGATAATTCCCAGATTCAAATTGTTGCTGTATTTCATTACTCAAGAAACCCTAAAGAGTGGCGAAAAAGAATATAGCCTTAAAAACATTTCTTGACAGAAAAGTTGATGAATACAATCAACCCTCTTTTATTAAAAACGATCCCATCTGCATTCCTCATTCATTTTCCAAAAAACAGGATATAGAAATTGCCGGGTTCTTTGCCGCCATATTCGCATGGGGAAACCGCACAACAATAATCAACAAAAGCAGGGAGCTTATGCAATTGATGGATAATGCGCCCCACCAATTTTGTATGAACCATGATTTACCGGATTTAAAAAGATTAATGGGATTTAAGCACCGTACTTTTAATACTACAGACCTTTTATATTTTATAGAATTCTTAAAACATCATTATTCAAAAAATAAATCTTTAGAAGCTGCTTTTTTTAATAACCAAACATTATTAAAAGAACGTTCGGAAGTCCCGCATGTTCGGGAGGTTGAGGGGGCTTTAAATAATTTTTACAACTATTTTTTTTCTTTGGAAGATTCTCCTTCACGTACCGTTAAGCATATTGCATCGCCACAAAAAAATTCCAGCTGTAAAAGGCTGAATATGTATTTACGCTGGATGGTACGGCGGGATAACAATGGAGTTGATTTTGGAATATGGAAAAAAATCTCTCCGGCACAATTGATCTGCCCGATAGATGTTCATGTGGCAAGGGTTGCGAGGCATTTTGGTTTGCTGGATCGTAAGGCCACGGATTGGCAGGCAGCATTGGAACTTACAGCAAACCTCAGTAGCTTAGATAAAGATGATCCTGTAAAATATGATTTCGCATTATTTGGACTCGGCGTAATGGAAAAATTTTAATCATGGTTAAAAAAGAATTGATCCAGATAATAAACAAACAGGCTGACACCAATCTTGCCGAAAATATTTCTAAGCATGAATTACACCAAAAACTTACCGCATTTATAAATGAGCTTATTCTAAATGATTTTCAAAGACTGATCTCAATATTATACAAAGTAGATGTGGATGAGAAAAAATTGAAAAGAATTTTAAAAGAAAATACCGGAACAGATGCTGGGGAAATAATAGCAAATCTTATAATTGAAAGAGAAATACAAAAAATAGAAACCCGCAAACAATTTGGATCAAAAAAATAATTTTCCGGCTTTTAAACTTCTAATATTATACCAGGTCTTAGAGTTGCACTTAAATGGTTTGTTAAACGACGGACCTTTAAGAAATTCACTTCTTATATTTACACTCTAATGTATAAAAACTCTAAAATGAAAATCAAAATTTCTTTATTTGTTATGTTGATGATGGTTGGAATACTAAGTACACAGGCTCAGCCAGGTCAACGCCGCACACCTGAGGAGCGCACAAAAATGACTGTTGATAGACTTACCGATAGTCTTAAAATAGGTACAGCTCAGCAGACTGATATTAGCGCTGCCTATCTTGAATACTATAATGCCCAGGACAAATTAAGGGCAGGTTTACCACAGGGAACAAGACCTGAAAGAGCTGACTTGGACAAACTTACCGAAGCAAGGGATTTAAAACTTAGGATCATATTAAAAGAAGATCAGTTTGCAAAACTTAAAGAAATGGAAGCAGCAATGATGCGCAATCGTGGAAACGGACAAAGATCTCCGGGACAGTAAAATTTTAAAATTATTTGTAAGCCCTGAATAATCTTCAGGGCTTTTTATTTTGTGCAATTTTAATTTGCATAACCGTTGCTACTGACTTGGCTCTTTGCTGTGCTGATAATGCAATATTCCCTTCAAAAAATTCATCAATTGTATTGTTGAAATGTTTTAACCAAATGTCGAAATGTATTTTGGTTAATGGAGCTTTTTCATTCAGATCCATGTGGATCTTCATCGTGTTGTTATGATAAACATTTTTATGTAGCAACACACTCTCCCAAAAATCAGCGATAACGGGGATATGCGTTTTCAAATCAATCTTCGCAACGTCAGTAAAAATGTAATTAATATTCCCATCATTCAATAATCTGTTGTAAAAAGTATTCATCAGTAATTCAATATCTGCTCTTGTAGTAATATCTTTCTTCATGCCAATTATCTTTTTAATTCCCACTGCAATACTTCTCCATCTTCAGGATCATTGTATTGTTTTACAAATGAAAATCGAAGCCTTCTTAAAACACTGCAGGAAGCATTTTCTTTGCTAATGTATGCGCAAGAATTTTGTTTATTGCAGGATGATCAAATGCAAATTCTGTTATGCTTTCAGCGGCCTCAATAGCAAATCCTTAACCACGGTATTCATTATGGATCTCGTATCCTATTTCTACGCCGTCATCTTTTGGTTTCCCTTTAAATCCGCAAATGCCAATAAGGATATTTTTTTCTATTTGAATTATTAAATAGCCTCCCCATTTAATATTTTCAAGATCATTTTTTACTTCATTGTAAAATGTTTCAATTGCAATTCTTTCTTCTGACCAATCTCCGGGTAATGCTGCACCAATTATATCTTCAAACTCTTTATCACTTTTAGCCAATGCCTCAGCATGCTGTTGTGTAAAGTTTACCAGCTTAATATTTGAATCACTTGTCACAAAGAATTTTCTTTCATAAGATTGTTTAACCGTTCGCTCAAAATTTCATAATCGGTATAACCTCTTGCCAGTAAATAAAATTTACTCTCACTTAGTTGCATTAGCACAGCGGGAAAACCTGTAACCTGCAATTGTTTGCACAAGGCAAATTCATAATGTGCCTTTTCTTTGTATTCTTCTTCGTGCAGCATACCATAAAAATCAGTTGAGGGTATATTATA
>JBKJSX010000038.1:0-6425 GCA_046594375.1 Chitinophagaceae bacterium | reverse complement strand
TGGTTATTTACATCTTTTGGTTGATCATTTAATGCTGTTGCCTTATCACTGCTATTTTTTTCAGAAGTTGTATTTACTGTTTGAGGAGAAGGAATATTTTTTTCTAATGAAATATTTTTATTTGAAGATTCATCTTTTCCGGTAGAAAGTAAAAAATAAGGTGGGCCACCTCCAACAAATAATACGAGTGTTAAAATCAAAAGATTTGCTCCTTTAAACATCATCCAAAAGCCTTTTGGCCGCGATTTGCGTTTGGCTGCAATATTATCCCAAATGTGCGCCGGCACATCAGCAGAATAGTCGTTGAACTCCCCTTTTATAAAATCATCAAAAGGTAAATTTTCCTTCATATTGCTATACGTTGCTTTTGTATTATCTGTTGCTTAAGCATATTTCTTGCTTTTACTAATTGACTTCTTGAAGTTCCCGGCTGTATTTTAAGCATTTGCGCAATTTCTTCGTGCTGGTAGCCTTCAATCACATAAAGGTTAAAAACAATCCGGTAACCATCGGGCAAATTGTTTATCATACCAAGCAATTCTTTTTCATTTAAATGAGAATAAGCCGGGGCCTCCATCGAACTTTCATTCCTGTCTGTAACTTCATATCCACTTACTTCTTTATCATATCTTATTACCGTGTATTTTTTTAAAGCAGTATTTACTACGATTCTCCTTATCCATCCTTCAAAAGAGCCTTCTGATTTAAACTGGTAAATCTTTTCAAAAACCTTTATAAATGCATCCTGCACTATATCTTCAGCATCGGCTGTATTGCGGGCATAACGCTGGCATACTCCAAGCATTCTGCCTGCGTAACGGCGGAAAAGTTCTCGTTGGCATGATTCATCTTCCTGTATACATCCATTTATTAATACTTCATCTGTCAAAAAAATATAGATTTTACCCTTATTTTTACAAATTAAGATTCCCTGTTAACCTAATACGCTGCCCCCAAAGCATTTATTGTTCAAAAGTTAAGCAAAAAAGGCTTTACCGCCTTAACCTTTGTGTAACACACAGAAATAAATTAAATTCACCAAACTGGAGGTTTGAATTTTTTTATATTAAATAATAGTTTATGTGGCTTTGGTGGGTAGTCTCTTTGGTAATTCTTACGTCTGCAATAGTATTTGCATTATATGTGTTTTACAGCAGTTATAAACCCTCGCATGAAAAAAAGAAATTTAGTTTAAGGCAAGATTTTACAGGAAAAACAAGAATATTTCCTGTATCAAAGCAACAGATCATCTCTTCGCTTGAATTAAAATTGCAATCTGTAGAGCATAACTCCCTAAATTATTTTAATGAATTAAAAATGCTACAGGAACGGATACTGGCAGTGGAAAAAAGTAAAGGAATAGTGAACCCAAAAGAAAAAGGTGTAGAAGATGATGAGAATTGGCAAGAGCTTTATTACAAACTACATGATGACAAAGAAAAAATGGAAAGCGAGTTGGAACTTACCAATCAAAAATTGGAAGAAGCCGAAAGTCTTATGAATGAATATAAAAGAAGGCAAACAGCATGGAAGGAAAAGCGCAGCGAATTGGAAAATGAAATTAATAAAGCGCAAAACTCGGGACAGAAATTCGAGCAACTTCAACATGATCTTGCCAGCGCAACGGCTAAGATGCAGGAGCTTGAGCAGGAATTAGAAGAACAAAAAGGGTTGCATAAAAATTTTGAGCTATTGCAGCAGCAGCACGCTTTTATACAGAGTGAGGCCGATGATTTAAGGAACAGGATAAAAGAAATAAATAACCGGGATATTTTATTACAACAAAAGATCAGCCGTTTGACAGAACTTGAAAGTACCATGGAAATATCAGAGCATGAAAAAGCAGACATTAAAAAAATACTTGAAGAAATAATAGTAGAAAATGTAGCATTGGCAACCAAATTACAGGAGCTACAGGAAAAGTTGAAATCGGAAAAGTATGCATAAGTATCATAAAACTATCTTACCAAATACTTGCAAAAAATAAATCAATTTCATATTTTTTCATACTAAAACTTACAGCTATGAACTTTCAAACAATGAATAAACAAAGAAAATTTGTTTTAATTGCTGCGTTAGCAGGCGTAATTGGAATGTTTTTGCCATGGTACTCCTTTTCAATTTTTGGTGCTTCCGGATCTATAAATGGTATGCATGGCAATGGTATTTTGGTCTTTATCTGTTTCGCTGTTGCCGGCGTAATGGCATATATGGGTGATCAAACAAAAAACCTATCATCAACATCATGGATCGTAACATTAATATGCGGGGCAATAGCCGTTCTAATTGTGGTATGGAACATCTTTAAATCCAGCGATTACGGCTTAGGTTCAAGCATGACGTTTGGTATTTACCTGGCGGCTCTTGCGGCTATAGGTGTGGTAGCATCAGCATTCATGTTCCGTTTACCAACGGATACCATTAAAGGTGGCTTTGACAGCTTTAGAAAAGACATCGATGATAAGATGAAAAATACTGGAAGTACAAATCAAAATAACCCGGGCAATACAAATCCCCCGCTTTAATTGAAAAGCAAAATATTTTTTTAAGCTCCGGGTTCGGGGCTTTTTTATTAAGTATAAATCAAAGCTGTTTTACATTTGTATTAATTAATTTAAAAATGTCAGAAATAAAAATAGCAGATATAAGAAAAGAATATAAGCTTAAGTCGCTTTTAGAGATGGATGTAGACGCAGATCCGATACGGCAATTTAAGCAATGGTGGAATGAAACTTTGCTTAGTAATATTGAAGAGCCTAACGCAATGACACTTGCTACAGCCAATAAACAAGGTAAACCATCAGCAAGGATTGTTTTATTAAAAGGGTTGAGCAATGATGGCTTTGTTTTTTTTACAAACTATCTAAGCAGAAAAGCAGATGAATTAAAAGAAAATTCACAGACTGCACTTTTATTTTTTTGGAAAGAATTAGAAAGACAGATAAGGATAGAAGGAACAGTGTCAAAGATAAGTGAAGAAGAAAGCACTGAATACTTTTTAAGCCGTCCAACATTAAGTAAAATCGGTGCATGGAGTTCCCCGCAAAGCACTGTTATCGCAAATCGTGACGAGCTTGAAAAAAAAGTTACGAAGTATAAACAGCAATTCAGTAATGGAGAAATTCCCCGGCCTCCACATTGGGGAGGCTATGTTGTAAAACCAACTGTTATTGAATTTTGGCAGGGAAGACCTAACAGGCTACACGATCGTTTGCAATATACCCTTAGCAATGAGAAATGGATAATTGAAAGGCTGGCTCCGTGAAAAGTGTGAAAAGTTTATAAAGTATCTATAGTAAATAATGTTTGTGTTCTTAATACTTATACCTTATTTATTTTATACACTATAAGTGTTATGCTTCTTTTTTAGCAGGAGCCGCCTTCGTCGCTGTTTTAGTTTTAGATGTTCTTGTTTTACCGAAAGAGCCTTTAAAAGTTTTTCCTTTTTTTGTTTTTTTATCTCCACGTCCCATATACTAATTTTTTTTTGTCCCGATAGTTATCGGGATGATTTTTTTAAATAAAAAAGCAAGATACAAATTGCATCTTGCTTTTAATGCGTTGCCAGGAGTTATATCTTACCTGATAATTCTTTTCCTGCCTTAAATTTAGCTACTTTCTTAGCTTTAATTTTAATAACCGCACCGGTTTGTGGATTGCGGCCATTACGGGCAGCTCTTTTGCTAACAGAGAATGTACCGAAACCAACCAAGGTAACTTTACCACCACCTTTTAATGTTTTAGTAACGGCAGCAACAAAAGAATCTACAGCAGCGTTTGCCTGGGTTTTAGTAACACCTGCATCATCCGCCATTTTTGCAATTAATTCAGCTTTGTTCATAGTAATAATTTTAATTTTTTATCAGAAGCAAATATAGACGGTTTTTTATTGCAACAAAATTTTTTAGGACATTTTTTAAAAATATAATAATCCGTGCAAATGCGCATGTGGCAAGGGTTCTATAAAGGTATGATGTTTGATATTTATGGTTAGTGATTTTAAGTATCGGCTACAATACAGCGCCAGTATCACTTTCATTCATAGGTATTCAAAATCCTTTACTGTAAAGGGTTATACAGGTTAATTTTTAAAAATTCAGCAAAATATTTTTTTGAGATTTATGCACAATTACTGCACAGATTGTAATAAACTTCTAAAGGCAATGAATTGATTTCCCCATTTTTTAAAAGCTTTTTCTCTTAGTGAAGGGGCATATTCTTTTATGTATTTTTCATAGTTTTCTTTTGCAGGAGTAAAATACTGGATCACAAAAGTTGGACCTTCTGAATCATCCTGTTCCAGTAAACGAAAAATTTTATGTTCATCATAAAGAAGTGTACTCATTATCTCAGGGATATGTTCTTCCTTTTGCCATTTCACCCATTCATCCGAAATGGCATATCTTACTTTTGTTGTAATATTATATACGAACATTAGATGTCAATTTCAACAAAGGTGGGACAATGATCGTTGTATTTAGCATTGGGAAAGATTGTGCACGCCCCGGAAGACGTGCACTTGCAAAAAATCTAATTAAAAATGTTAGCTAAACAGGATACTATTAATATCCAAATATTTCCTGTAAGCTAAGTTTTTTTACTTCCCCATATTTTTTAAGATCATCAACATTTACTCTTTTCTCTGAAGCAATAACACAGTAGGTGTAAGGTTTTTTAGACAATACATCCTGGTGATATTTATACAGATCATTCAAAGTGATGTTTGAATATTGAGCATAATTATCTTTTCTCAAGTCACGGTCTACACCTTTTTTTACTGCATTAAGATAACTTGTTATGATAGCATCTTTTGTTATCCTGTCAGTTTCAATATCCTTCATCAAACTCTTGCGTGCATTGATGAAATTTGCATCTGCCTTTGGGAGGTCATCCAACAATTCATTCATGCCTGCAACTGCTTCATTCATTTTATCTGCCTGGCTTCCAACATATGCAACGATAGAATAGGTGTCTTCTTTTTTAAGCGGGGTTTGAACCTGCGCAAATGTTGAGTATGCAAGGGCTTTAGATTCGCGAATGGTTTGAAAAACAATAGACCCCATTCCACCGCCAAAGTATCCGTTGAACATATTTATCAAAGCCTCTTCTTTTGGATCATATACACTAAGATTTTTAACCCAATAAATTTCTGCCTGCACTGCATCATAATCAGCAAATAAAACTTCATTCTTTGTTTGCATTGTGCGTTTAAATTTTACACCCTGGTCGTTTGCTATAAATGAAGATGGCATTGTATGAAGTTTTTGCAAACCTGCTGTTAATGCAGGTAACGGCTTTGGACCATAATACAATACTTTATGATTGTAGCTCATAAGAGAATGCAAAAGATTAGTAAGATCTTCCGCTTTCATGTTTTTAACTTCATGATCAGTTAATACAAAATTGAAAGGATTTTGCGGCCCGTACGAAGCATAACTTCTCAACCCTTGTGATATGGATGTTTTATTAAGCTTACTATTTGCTCTTGTTTTAAGTACCCGGTTCTTTAATCCCGCAAGCGCTGCTTCATCAGGTTTGCAATTATGAATAAGGTCTTCGAACAAGGCAACAGCTTTATCAAAATTTTCCTGCAAGCCACTTATGATAACTGTAGTTTCTTCATTGCCCGTATTTATAGTAAAGTTGCAGGCAAGATCATAAAATTGTTTGCTTATATCTTCAGCAGAATATTTATCGGTTCCTAAAAACTGGACGTAGCCCGCTGCATAACTAAGCAACTTATTATTCCATGCACCCATATCAAAGCGATAATATAATCGGAAGAGATCATTGTCTTTATTTTGTACATAGAGCACATCTGCATTACCCAATTTTCCTCTTTGAAGATCTTTTGTATAATCTATCCAAACAGGTTTTATGGTTGGCAAAGGTGTGCTGGTAATATCCTTTACAAAAGGTGATTGTTTGCCTGCATTTGTTTCCACGGGGGTGATAGGAGGCTTTTCTACTTTTACAATATTTTTATCCTCGCCTTTTCTTTTATACAATACAACGTAATTATTATCACCCAAAAGTTTGTTGGCAAAATCAACCAATTCTTTTTTGGTTATTTTGTTTATCTCATCAATGTATGATACTTCGGTATTCCATTTGGTTCCACGGTTCTTAATAAATTCATCAGCAATATTTACCGCTCTGCTGTTATTGTTATCCAATGCCTGTAACCTGTTTAATTTATCATTTGCAACGATGGCTTTCAAAAGCGATTCATCAAACGCTCCTTTTTTAAGCATATTTATCTGACCCATTAAAAGATCTTTCACTTCTTCCAATGTTTGTCCCTGCTTAGGTGAGGCAAGCGTTATAAATGCTCCATAATCTTTAAAATTAAAACTGCCTGCGGCGGCTCCTAAAACTTTTTGTTGTTTATTAAGATTAAGATCGAGCAGGCCGGCCTTGCCGTT
>JBKJSX010000087.1:0-5371 GCA_046594375.1 Chitinophagaceae bacterium | reverse complement strand
TGTAGTGCTGAGTGAATGGACAGATATGAACCCCAAGGAAGTTCACCGCAGCCTGAAAAGTGCTACCGATTGGTTCGCTATACAAAAAGGCACTACGCAAAGCTATGCCGAAGCCATAAAAACAGGGCATTTTAAAACAAAAATTTCCAACGAATGGAAGCGGATGAATGCAATGGACGTGAGTGATGTTTACTACGATAATTTCTTTATCAATGGTAAAAACAAGAACGAACAACCACAATTTAAAGCTGGTGATAAAGTTAGATTGCGAATAGCCAATGGCGGTGCTTCAGATTATTTTTGGCTCACGTATTCAGGTGGCAAGATAACAGTTGTGGCAACAGATGGTAATGATGTGGAACCGGTAGAAGTGGATAGGTTGATCATTGCCGTTTCGGAAACTTATGATGTGGTGGTAACTATTCCTGAAAATAAAAGTTATGAATTTTTAGTCACACCTGAGGACCGAAATAAATCTGCTTCGCTATGGCTGGGCAGGGGAGAAAAAGTACCGGCAACTAAATTACCTAAGTTAAAATACTTTGCCGGTATGAAGATGATGAATGAAATGATGGACATGCAAGGCAATATGATACAAATGGAAGGAATGCAGATGGCTAACCAGGTTATGGATATGAATACAGTAATGTATCCTGAGATTACAGGTCCCGAGAAGCCCGGGGATGAAAAGAATATGAATGACATTAAAGATATGCAAATGGAAAAGATGAATAACGATTCCATGCACCATGATGATGTTATGAAAGACATGAAGCATGATAAAATGGACGGCATGAAAGGGATGGATATGAATAAATCTAAGAAAGATAATATGCAAGGTCATAATATGCACAACATGCAAATGGCTAACAACAACAGCATGGCAGGTATGAATATGGAAGCTGAAAGTGGCGACATTGTTACGCTTAATTATACCATGTTGAAAGCACCTGAAAAAACAACTTTACCTGATGGTCCGTGGAGAGATTTAAAATTTGAATTAACCGGGAACATGAACCGTTATGTATGGTCATTAGATAATAAAACCGTTGCTGAAACTGATAAGATCCTGATAAAAAAAGGCGAGAGATTAAGAATTATTATGTACAATAATAGCATGATGCGCCATCCTATGCACTTGCATGGTCACGATTTCAGGTTGCTGAACGGGCAAGGTGAATACTCGCCTATGAAAAACATTATTGACATTATGCCAATGGAAAGAGATACCATAGAATTTGCCGCAAATGCTGATGGTGGCGATTGGTTTTTTCATTGCCATATCTTATACCACATGATGAGCGGCATGGGCAGGGTTTTCAGTTACAACAATCCTTTGGTTGACAAAACAGATATTACCGATGCTAAAGTTGCTAAACGGGGCTTAAATTCTGAGGAGAATAAATTTCATCCGATGGGCAGAGTTGGTTTAGAAAGTAATGGAAGTGACGGCGAATTTATGCTTGCCCAAACCCGCTGGAAGGCAAGCACACTTTGGCATTTAGGCTTTCATGATATGCATGGTTACGAAAGTGAAACAATGATAGGCAGGTATTTGGGCAGAATGCAATGGTGGTACCCTTATGTTGGTTTTGATTATCATTATAAAACAGAAGGGGAGTTTCAAAAGAATTTCTTTGATTTAAAGCGCAGCGTTAAAAACATTTTTGGTAGTGAAAAATATAATTGGTTTGGTCAGTTAAGCAATAAGAATAATCGCCATACAGCAGTGGCAGGTATAGTATATACACTACCCACATTAACTATGGCTGATTTTAGAGTTGATGGAGATGGCAAGTTTAGATTTCAATTATCACGGGAAGACATAACAATTACTCCCCGCCTTCGCTTTATGTGGATGTTGAATACGGATAAAGAATATGCAGCAGGGTTTAGATATATTGCTACAAAATATTTTTCTCTTTCTACCCACTACGATAGTGATATGGGAATAGGGGCAGGTATTACACTCACTTACTAAACAATTTAATTTTAATTACAATGAAAAAACAGTTATGAAAAAAATATTTATTTCGGGTATTATATTATGTATATCCCTTTTGTCTTTTGCACAAAACAAAGAAGTTGAATCAGTAAAATCAGTGCTGAAAAAATACACCGACGCAGTTGAAAAATTAGATGTTGTAGGAACAGAAAATTTATTTACAAGCGATTCACAAATATTTGAATCCGGAGGAAGTGAAGGAACGTATGCTTATTACCTGGAACATCATTTAAGAAATGAATTTAAAGAATTTAAATCCTTTAAATACAGCGATTATAAAGTAGATGTAAAAGTAGATGGCAAGTATGCCTTTGCAACAGAAACTTACCTCTATACACTTGTTCTTGCTAAAGATAAAACAGAAGTAAAACGCAAAGGAGTTGCCACATCAGTTTTAAAAAAGGAAAAGGGTGAATGGAAAATAATGATCAATCATAATTCTTCAAGGAAATAATTTAATGCTTAGTTCAATTGGAATCTTGTTACCTGATGTTTGCAGCAATTCTTCTTAGTTATTTCATAATAAGTAAAATATTTAAAAAAGAAAATGCTCCTGAACTTCTTTTAAAAATTTTTTATTTATGTCTTTTTAGGAACTGTTATCGGTGCAAGATTAGGTCACACTTTAATGTGATAAGGTGGCAGATGGACAAATCATCACTGGTGACATTGAAAAAATTTTGCAACACAGATGATCGTCATCACCAGGAGCTATCGATAATGCTTCTCCATATTTGCATCACGGTGATAATGCCCCCAGTTGAAAATAATGGCTAATAAGATCGTTGATTCGCAGCTGAAAAAAATATAGGAACTTAGCAACTGGCGGATTGCAAACAAACGGTAATCATTTTCTCAAAAAACCATATATGGATTTAAAAGCAACAGCTTTAATAATACCAGGCATTGCGCTCATCACGGTTATTATACTGTACATATATTTATTAAAGCATTCTCATAATCGCGGCGCTTTTAAGAAGCTTACCTATCTGATATTAGCATTTTCATTTCTGCTCAATTTTGCTTGGGAGATGCTTCAAATGCCTTTGTACGAAGGGATGAAACTTAACATTCAAACTGCTATGTTTTGCGGGATAGCTTCCATTGCGGATGTAATTATGGTTATGCTGTTGTACTATGCCTTTGCTGTTATTTATAAAGATACTTTTTGGGCACAGCATTTTACGCCGCCCAGAGTTTTCATGTTAGTAGCGGTAGGTGCATTAGGTGCTATTCTGGCGGAAATGCTTCATCTGGCAAACGGCAGTTGGAAGTATTCGCAGCGTATGCCCATTATTCCTATTGGGAATGTAGGCCTTTCACCTTTTCTACAGTTTATTATTTTACCAGTATTGAGCTATCGCATCAGCTCATATTTTACACAAAATTTCGGGCATGGTAATAATGCAGTAACGAATTACAAATAGGTTTTAGAAGTAGCAACCAATTATTCTATAAATAATAACTATAACTGTATAAACTTCTTGTCTTGTTCAGGCTTATCGTTTTCCTATTGGAAAGTTGTTGTGAGAATTACCTTATTTTTAGATCAGAATAAATGAAAGGAAATATATCCATACAATTAAAAGCAGCTTTTTTACTAATCGTATTTTCACTTAATACGGTAATCGGGTTTGCCTGTGCTATTGGTGTAGATATGGGTTACAATTCAAAGCATCATCATGATGACGACGAAGCAACGGAGGCAGCAGTTCATGTTCATGCTGATGGTAAAAAACACAATCATCATAATGAAGCGGGTAATCATCAGCATAAAGCAGATGCTCACAAATCAAGCAATGGTAAAGACAATTGCTGTGATGATCAGGTGACGAAGTTTTCCCAGCTTGATAAAGCAGTCCCTCAACCTTCAGTAGTTAATCCTATTCTCTTTACAGCATTCATTTCTTCATTTTATAGCATAGATATTTTAGCTGCTTCCCAGGTTACGAAAAGTACTAAATACTTTGTCCGAGGTCACCATCCTCCCATCCCCGATATTCTCATAGCAATTCAGCGTTTCCAGATTTGATTATAATAACTGCGTTTGATGGCTTTTGCCCATTGAACTATTTGCATTTTGCCCAAATGGTAAATTGTATTTTTCAGTTATCTTAATCAATTTTTATGTCTATACCATGCGATGCCTTTAATTCTTCTGATAATCCTGATGAATTATTTGACGAAAATAACGTTCAACAGTGCGTTGCGCTTTTTACTTTTGCCACTATTGGAATTGTTATTACCAACAATAAAGGTGTTATTATTAATTTCAATAAGTATGTAGAAATTCAGTTTGGTTATACCAAAGCTGATGTGTTGGGCAAAAAAGTGGAAATATTATTGCCTCAATCAATTCACTCAAAACACGAGGCTCATCGAAATAGTTTTAATAAGCATCCGCAAAACAGGATAATGGGTGCTGGCAGGGATTTATATGCGAGGAAAAAAGACGGAACGGAATTTCCTGTAGAAGTAAGCCTGAGCCATTACACCTTAAATAATGAAGAGTTTGTAATTTCTTTTGTAGTTGATATTACCATAAGAAAGAAAAATGAAGACCTGTTTTTGCAACAGCAAAGTGATCTGCAGCGGATTACTACGGAAGTACAAAACATGAATAGAGAGCTTGAGCAAAAAGTGCTTGAACGCACAATGATGCTAAAAGAAACATTATCCGAACTGGAAAAATCAAAAGAAGTAATAAATCAGGCATTAGCAGCGGAGAAAGAGTTGGGTGAATTGAAAAGCAGGTTTGTTACAATGGCTTCGCATGAATTCCGAACCCCGCTAAGTACCATTTTTAGTTCACTTTCCTTAATAGAAAAATATACCACTACAGAAGAACAGGATAAAAGAGAAAGACATGTTTTACGAGGTAAAGAAGCAGTAAATAATATGAAGAATATGTTGGAAGACTTTCTGTCGTTGGGCAAACTGGAGGAAGGCAAAATTGAACCCCATATTTCTCAATTTGATATAACACAACTTGTAGAAAATATTGTGAACGAAGTGGAGGGCTTAAAAAAAGCAGGGCAAAAAATTATCTATGTTCACCATGGTGAATTAAATATATTCTCAGACCAGTCAATATTAAAAAATGTTGTTATAAATCTGCTCTCCAATGCGATAAAATTTTCTCCCGAAAATTCAATTATTAGCATCAATAGTTTAGTTGATAAGGATAAAATACAGATTACTATAAAAGATAAAGGCATGGGAATTTCAGAGGAGGATTTAAAACATTTATTTGAACGTTTTTTTCGTGGAAAGAATGCCCTAAATATTGAAGGAACAGGATTAGGACTGGAGATTGTTGCCAAATATGTGGAAATGCTGAATGGAACGATTACTTGTACCAGTGAG
>JBKJSX010000189.1:0-12223 GCA_046594375.1 Chitinophagaceae bacterium | reverse complement strand
GATGTAAAAAAAGGAGATATTATAAGTTATTGGAAACTTCGTGGTTCCTTGGCTAATACCCAAAGATTAAACGATCCTTATTCAAATCAATCATCTTTTGTTAATAATACCAGCAGTTCTGTATTGTTCCCAACTTTCACATATGGATTTACAGGTGCTAATCCTGATCTTTTTCCTGAGCGTCAAAAAACATTTGAAGTAGGCAGCGAATTCAGGCTTTTTAAAAATGCAGTTACTTTAGAAGTTGCATATTACAATACACTCGCTTTAGATCAAATTGCTCAGGGGTACAGAGCCAGCTATGCAACAGGATTTATTTTAAATACAAAAAACGCCGCATCCTTAAGAAATCAGGGTGTTGAAGTTACCCTGAACCTTACTCCAATTAAGACCCAAGATTTTAACTGGAATGTAAATTTCAATTTTGCTCATATGTGGAGTAAAGTTCTGACACTACCAGAATCCATTGGAATTCTTAATGATTTTTATAATTCTGATACTTATATAACTAATGTAAGAGGCGGTTTGGTAAGAGGTTATTCTACAGGAACCATAACCGGTAATCAATATTTGAGAAATAGCGATGGAAAAATCCTTATCAGTCCAACCACAGGTATTCCTCAAAACAATGGAGGTAGCAATTTTGTTATAGGAGACAGATCCCCTGATTTTACGTTAGGAACTTTAAACAGTTTTAAATACAAAAATTTAACCTTGAGTTTTTTGTGGGATCTTAAAGTGGGTGGTGATATTTATAACGGAACAGACAAATTTTTAACCAACTTAGGAAAAAGTGCAAGAACAGCAAATCGTACAACACCTTTGATAGTTGATGGTGTTTTAGCTGACGGTTTGCAAAATACAGCCAACCCCACCAAGAATACAATTGTAATAGTTCCTTATTATACAAACACGTATTACACATCTTTACCTGATGAAGAATTTATTGAGCATGATGTTAATTGGTTCCGGTTAAGAGATGTAAGCTTGAATTACAGAGTACCGCAAAACTATCTGGGGAAATTGAAAGGTTTAAAAGGTTTAAACTTTTTTGTAACAGGCAACGATTTGATTTTACTAACTAATTACCATGGTGCAGATCCTGCTGTGAATGCTAACAACCCATCTACATCAGGCGTTGGTGGGTTTGGATTAGATTACGGAAGTGCTCCAACACCATTAAGCTTAAGCTTTGGATTACGTGCTAACTTTTAAAAAATAAATAATAAAAAGATTATATGAAAAATAAAATAAACAAACTATTACTTTTCATCACAATGATAAGTTTGGTTTTAGCTTCATCTTGTAAGAAAAAAATTGATGAAGCTTATCTACAACCAAATGCACCAATTGATCCTTCTATTGAAAGCTTACTCCCCGGAGTTATTGGAGGGTTTACCACCTTTTCCTCTAACTCGGGCAACGGATATGGTGTTGTAATTGATGGCACCCTGATTGGTCGTTATATACAATATTTTGGCGTTCAGGGCAGTGGAGATTCGTGGGGACAAATGGCAATGGTGGGAGGAGCTGTTGACAATGGTGGTTCGGTATGGGCTACTTTTTATTATGGACAGGGAGGAAATGTAAACCGTATAATTCAAAAAGGAACGGAGCAACAAAAATGGGATTATGTTGGAGTAGCCTGGGCCGTTAGAGCCTGGGGATTATTAGAGTTAACAAATGAATACAGTGATGCTCCTTTAAAACAAGCATTCAATCCGGATTTATCACAATTCTTATATGATACCCAACCTGAATTTTACGACAGCTGCAGAGTAACTTGCCACAGGGCACTTAGTTTTTTAAACAAAACAGATGGAAATGTAAGCAAAGCAAATTTAGCTTTAGGCGATGCATTTTTTTATAACGGTGACGTAAATAAATGGAAAAAATTTGTTTACGGAATTTTAGCCCGTTCTTTTATTGACATCAGCAGCAAGGATATTTTTAAAGCAAATAATTTCGCTTATGCTGATTCTGCTATTAAATATGCCAATTTAGCAATGACTACTAATGATGATAACGCTGTAGTAAAAGTTTCGGGCGGGCTTGCATCCGGTTTAAATAATTACTGGGGACCTTACCGATCAAATATTGGAACGTTCAGGCAGGGAGCGTACATCGCAAACTTAATGTCTGGTGTTAATACCGGAGCTTTTACAAGTGTTGTTGACCCAAGAAGATGGTATATGCTCACTGAAAACGGCAATGGTACATTTAAAGGATTTTTCCCATGGTCCGGTTCGGCAAATACAGTTGGTAATGATTATCCTAAAAACTTTTGGAGACATCCTACCCTTATTTCTACACTCCCGCCGGCTGTTGATTCAACGAGATATCTGTATCAGGATAAAAGCCCATGGCCAATGATGACCGCTTCTGAAATGCAATTTGTAATTGCAGAAGCTGCATTGCGAAAGGGAGATAAGGCATTGGCATTAACAGCCTACAGAAATGCAATCACGCTAAATTTTGATATGCTTACAACAACATATAATCAAAATATTCCTGCAGGAAAAGAAATAACGCCTGCATCAAAGGAAGCTTATCTTTCTAACCCTGCAGTAATTCCGGCTTCATCAGCCAACCTTACACTAACACATATAATGTTACAAAAATATATTGCTTTATATGTTTGGGGCAGTCACCAAACCTGGATCGACATGCGTAAATTTCATTATATAGATAATGATCCTGCAACTTCAAAGCAAGTTTACGCAGATTTTATGCCTCCTTCAGCTACCAATTTATATTTTCAGAATAATGGTAAGTTAACGTACAGAATGAGACCAAGATTTAACTCGGAATTTCTTTATAATGTTCCGGAACTAACAAGGATAGGTGCATATCAAAATAACGATTATAACACATTCGAAATGTGGTTCTCAATGAAATAAATACTAACTGTAAAAAAAAGATAATGAAAAAAAACATTTCAATATTAATATTGGTTTGCACTCTCGGGCTTTTATGGTCGTGCAAAAAAGATTTAAAACTTGCATCGCCGGTATCTGGTACAGATGGGTTTGCTTTTTTAAAAATAATAGATGCTTCTCCTAATTTCAGGCAAATATTTAAAGGTAGTGATAGCTTTAATGTATATGTTAACGGCGTTAAAATAAATGGATCACAACTAACCTATAATTCTATATTTCCTTCTACCACTAATTTATATGCTGCTGTACCGGCAGGACCTCAATCGATTAGGATTTCAGTAAATGGTAAAATTAACCCTGACTCAATAACACTTGCATCATTCAATAAAACACTTACCCCCGACAGTTATTACAGTTTTATTTTAACCGATGAAGCCATGACAGCTAATGAGTCCAGACAAATGTTTATTCAGGATAAGTTTGCATTAACTGATACAAGTAGTTACACCTTAAGATTTGTAAATGCGGTTTTGAATGATCCCACAGGAGTGGACGTTTATTCTTTCCGTAGTTCTTCAATTATATTTACAAATATTTCACCCGCTACAGCAACCAATTTTATAAAACTACCCTATTCACTTTTAACTGATACACTTTCTGTTCGCCCAACCGGAACCCAAACTGAAATAACAAGGATTAATATATCTAATGGTGGTACAAATGATTTTAGAAGAGGCCGACCATACACAATATTATATAAAGGACAGTTTGGTATTACAGGTACAAAAGGAAGATCATTGACTCTTTACGCTAATGATTGACCAACTAATATTTTTTATTATAAGCTGTTCAATTTTGAGCAGCTTTTTTTATGCTGTATTTCCAAAAAATAAATAAGCCAAAATAATAGCAGTAACAATCCCTACAAGGTCTGCAAGCAGCATTGCACCAATTGCATACCGCGTATTTTTTATTGAGACCGCACCAAAGTACACAGCTATCACATAAAATGTAGTATCAGATGATCCCTGCAAAATGCAGGAAAGTCTTCCGGCAAATGAATCAGGAGAAAATGTTTTCATGGTGTCTATCATCATTCCTCTTGCACCGCTGCCGCTAAGTGGTCTTATTAATGCTGTTGGCAGTCCATCAACAAAACGGGTATCCGTGCCCATTGCAGCAAATAAATTTTTCATTCCATTAATTATCACATCAAAAGTTCCGCTGGTGCGTAACATGCTTATCGCTACCAACATCCCAACAAGGAACGGAATAATTTTCACTGCTGTTTCAAAACCACCTTTTGCGCCTTCAACAAATGCATCAAAAATATTTATGTTCTTATATAGCGCTCCCAGTACTATTAGAAAAAAAATCAGCAGAATCAATCCATTGCTAAGTACGCCTGAAAAAGTTTGTACTCCCAAAAAAGAAAGCGACTTAAGATAAATTACGAGCAAAGCAATTATTGCAGACAGCCCTCCCACCCAAAGCAATACTACAGGCTGAAGAATATTTATCTTTTGTTTGTACGATACAATGAGCATAGCGGCCATCGTTGCAACAAAAGTTGCGATCATACATGGGACAAAAATATCAGTAGGGTTTGCCGATTTTACAGCTGCCCTTGCAGCAATAATACTTACAGGAATTAACGTAAGACCTGAGGCGTGTAAACACAAAAACATAATTTGTGAATTGGATGCAGTGTCTTTACTCAGATTTATTTCCTGCAGGCTTTGCATTGCTTTTAATCCAAAGGGTGTTGCAGCATTATCAAGTCCCAATAAGTTAGCTGAAAAGTTCATCATCATGTGCCCCATTGCAGGGTGTCCTTTGGGCAGATCAGGAAATAATTTTGAGAAAAAAGGTCCGATGATCTTTGATAATAATCTTATCCCTCCTGCCCTTTCAGCAATGCTCATAAATCCCATGAACAAAGCCATTATACCAATCAGGTTTATAGAAATATCTACAGCAGTTTTGCATGTTGAAATGATACCGTCTGCAGCTTGCTCATTGTAACTGATAATTTTATTTTCCGCGGTTCTGATTATTTTATCTTCACCACTTTTATATTCTTTTGCGGCATTTAATGAGCTGATCATAGCAGGAGAAAGCAAAGCAGAATCAAGCGTTTTTGTTTTTGAAGTATCACCGGATTTTCCAACAACCATCCTGCTATAAATATCTTTTCCGCCTGAAAAATATTTAAATGATGCAGCCAATATTGCCACAAGAATAAATGCTGCCCAAATCCTGCTTAATGCCATTGCTTTGTTAATCTGTTTATTAGTTAATCAGTCAATCCTTTATAGACCCCGAAGTTTACGGGGGGGGTGAACCTTTTGTTTAGTTAAGGTTTAATAATTATAAAAACTAAGATAACTATCCTAAATCATTTCACATCAATTAAACTTATTTTTGCGTCCTGAAAATAGGAAATAAGAAATAAGAAATCGAACATTATAAATTGTACATCAAAACATGGCTTTAAGAGCAGGAATTGTTGGCTTGCCCAACGTTGGAAAATCAACTTTATTTAATGCAGTAAGCAACAGTGCCAAAGCACAGGCAAGTAATTACAGATTTTGTACCATTGAACCTAATATTGGTTTGGTAAATGTACCGGATCCCCGGCTTGATAAATTAGCAGCCTTGGTAAAACCGGACAGAATAGTGCCAACACAGATTGAGATAGTTGACATTGCAGGTTTGGTAAGAGGTGCAAGCAAAGGCGAAGGTTTGGGAAATAAATTTTTAGCAAACATTCGTGAAGTTGATGCGATCATTCATGTTGTAAGATGTTTTGAAGATGAAAATATTTTAAGAGATGAAGGTCCAATTAATCCTATAAGTGATAAAGAAATTATTGAAACAGAATTGCAGCTAAAAGATCTTGACAGTGTTGAAAGGAAAATTTCACGCACTGAAAAAATGCTGAAGACAGGTGATGCAAAAGTGAAATTAGAATATGAAGTTTTGAATCGTTGTAAAGTACATTTAGATAAAGGAAAAAATATTCTTTCACTTAATTTATCTAAAGATGAAAAAGCAGCTATTGCAGATAATTTTTTATTAACTGATAAGCCGGTTTTATATGTTGCCAATGTTGATGAAGCATCCATGCATACAGGCAATAAATATTCTGATGCATTAGTGGAAGTTGCTAAAGCAGAAAATGCACAGGTTATTATTATGACCAATGCTATTGAAGCACAGATAGCAGAATTTGAAAATCCTGAGGATAAGCAAATGTTCATGGAAGAATACAAAATGGATGAGCCGGCATTGGATCGCCTTATTCATTCTGCCTATAAACTTTTAGATCTTTCCACATATTTTACTGCAGGTGTTCAGGAAGTAAGAGCATGGACTATTCATCATGGATGGAAAGCGCCACAAGCTGCAAGCGTTATCCATACCGATTTTGAAAAAGGTTTCATAAAAGCAGAAGTAATTTCTTACAGTGATTTTATACATTACCAATCAGAAGCTGCTGCAAGAGAAAACGGAAGATTAAGAATTGAAGGAAAAGAATATATGGTACAGGATGGAGATGTAATGCACTTTAGATTTAATGTGTAGAAAAAGCCCCCTCTAAATCTCCCCCCTGCGGGAGACTTGCTAACGCACAATGCCAGGCGATACTATGTCCTCTTTTATTTTGTAGATTAATCTCTTTATACAATCGTAAAAAGCATCCAACGAAAGACTATAAGAGTTTGGAGAAATAAAAAGAGACGCAAAAAAATTACGTCTCTTTAAGTTTTATTTATAAAACAAAAGTTTTTTAGACTTTAGCAAATCTCCCCCCAGGGTGAGATTTAGAGGGGGGCTAAAAAACATTATATCCAAAACTTACATAGTATAATCCACCAACCTCGGGATTACCAAATGAAGTTCTGTAATATTTATTGGCTAAGTTGGTAGCTCCAACTTTTATAAGACTTTTGATGGCTTTAAATTTATAACTTATCATTCCATCCAAAGTTCCATAAGAAGGAACTTCACCTGTACCAAAAGTACCTTCCCAATTTATTTTATCCTGCCACCTGTAATTTACATTAAAGCCAAATCCTCTATAGAAATCGTTATTGGCGAGACCAAGGTTATAACGGAATTTTGGCGTATTAAAAAATGTAACAAGACCTGCGGGTACATTTTTCAATTGATCACCAAATCCATTTGCACTTAACAAATAATTTTTACAAAGATTCCATTCCAAACCTGCACCATATCCAGTTGCTTTAACCGGAATTGCTGAATTTGTTACAAAAGATATATTATCGGTAGTGAATGGACTTGCCAGATCTATAGGCGCTCTCGCCGGATCTCCACTCTTGCCTCTGCCTATAGCAGTTCGTCCAATAAAATCTTTATACTTACTGTAATAATAATAAGCATCTACTAAAAGTCTTTTTGTTATAAGCCCTTTGTATCCTATCTCGTACGACTGCATTGATTCTGGCCTGATGGTAGTAAACTGTGCTATTTTTAGTATGGCAGGATTAGGGCCACCCGCAAGTGAAGCTCTGTAGCTAACAATGCTTTCAGATGTGTACGCAGGGTTTGATCCAAATTTAAAAAATGTAGCAAAGCTTTCAAGGCCGCCGATCAATCGGTTTGCTCCCCCGGTTAACAGGTTGATGTATTGATCCTGAGTTGATGGAAACCTGTAGGCTGTTTGATAAGACAGCCGGATATTATTATCCTTGGCTACTCTTACCAGAGCACTAAACCGTGGTGTAAATTGTCCTTTAAAATTATCGTTCTTATCATAGCGAACGGATGCTGTAAGCTTTAATATATCATTTATAATTTTCTTTGATGCCTGTATGTAAGCGCCGTATTCATGAATTTTTATTTTACCTGTAGTATCAGCAAAGATTGTTCCCTGTGAATTTAAATTGTATTGGCGTGTACTTGCCCCTAATAATACTTCAGCAAACTTTACCTCGTTAGTAAGGTTAACTTGTCCTTCGTACTGATATAAGCTTGATCTATCAGCAAACTTAGCTCCGCCAGCAGAAATATTTGTGCCAATTGCATTTTGAAAAGCCTGATCATATTGTGAAGTACCAGGCAATAATCTTCCTGCATCTGCTACTCCCCTTGCTGTTGCATGAGATAGTGAATCACTTAAAACTACTCCAGGCGCTGTAGGTATAAGCCCCAATCTTGCAGCCCCATAAGTACCGCCATATTGTTGAAACCATGTACCATTTTGTTTCCACGCATTGTTTATAAACAATGCGGCTGTAGTTGCAGTATAAGAGTTTCCCGAATTTTCCTGTGTGGTATATCCTCTTAAAAACCAGTTCTTACTTTTAAGTTCAAGTTTATACTGTCCCACTTTTAAATCCTTTAGTGAATATCTGTCTGCTCCTGTGTACACTGATGTTCCATTTCCGATATATCCTAAAAATGAAGCTTCAATATTATCAGTTAGTTTATAATTTAAACCAAGTGAAAAACGAACATTGTATGCATTATAATTTACCAGGTCTTTTTCATTATACCCTGTTCTGCTTACTGTTTGATTGTTAAACGTATTATTATAAGGATTACCCTGGATACGACTTGTAGGAATTAAAAATGGAAGAAGATTGGAGAAGGAGGCCAGGGGGCCACCAGCCGCAAATGGTGAGGTTGGAGCGGTAACAAATTGTAGAGGAGTTAAACCCAGAGAAAGAAGTTGATCAACAGCTCCAGTGATTTGATTTCCACCAGGTACGGCTTGTGTACCTGCACGAACAGCCTGTGCAAGTGCCTGAAGATTTGCACTTGCTTCATCACCAAAAACATTTACACCATCATAGTTTGGATCGTTTTGTCTTGTACGTCCCGGCTTTAAGGAACTGATCACATTATTTCTAAGCAGGTCTCTCGTATCCGTACCTTGCCAATCTTTTATTTGAACTAACTGTGCTCCTATTTTGTAAGCAAATTTGTCTGTTACTTTTTTAGCCCATCTTACATTCCAGTCATAATAAGGAGAGATATTTCTTTCGTATTGGTCAACATGATTAACACCTGCCTTTACCTGGAAGCTAAGGCCCTGGTATTTAAAAGGGCTTTTGCTATTGATAAGTAAGGTACCATTCATACCACCTGAACCATACAAGGCAGATGATGCACCCGGAAGTAATTCCAGGCTTTCAACATCTAATTCTGTAAGCCCTATGATACTGCCCACAGAAAAATTTAATGCGGGAGCCTGGTTATCCATACCATCAACAAACTGGTTAAAACGAAGGTTGCCACTACCATTAAAACCACGTGTACTTGGTGTTCTAAAGGCAAAGCTTGATGTCGTCATATCAACACCTTTTAAATTTCCAATAACATCATAATAACTTGGAGAAGGAGCACTTCTTATAGCTGCCAAACTTACCCGCTCAATTGATACAGGCGATTCTAAAATACGTGAAGGTGTTCGTGTAGCCGCAATTACAACTTCCTGGCCTAATGTGTTTGCAGGTACTAAATTAACCTGAACAAATTCTGAAGCATTGGAAACATTCACTTCCTGAATTTCAAATCCAACAGAAGAAATGATTAATGTAACAGGAAATTTTAGATTGGCTGTTAAAGAGAAATTTCCTTTATCATCCGTAAATGTTCCTGCATTTGAAGCTTTTACTGTAATAGAAGCTGCGGATATAACTTCTGATGTATCACTGTTTTTTACATTTCCATTGATAGTAGTTGTTTGGGCAAAAACACACATGGTAACATTTGCGAGGAGTAGAGTAAACAGATATCTTAAATTTTGTATCATAATAGCATTTTTGGTTTGTGAATTTCTGGCAAAATAAGGATTGTTATTATAGTTTGAAAATTTAATTTTCACCATTCATTTAAAAAATGTTCAAATCTAATCAACCTAAAAAATTGTAAATCTCAATTCACAATTTACTTTAGTGTTATGCATGTATTTCAATTACCGGATCAAACTAATTTTTACAGTGGAAAAGTAAGGGATGTTTACACCATCAAAAACAAATGGCTGGTGATGATAGCCAGTGATCGTATCTCTGCCTTTGATGTGATTCTTCCCAAACTCATTCCCTATAAAGGACAGGTTTTAAATCAAATTGCTGCATACATGTTAGCCGCAACAAAAGATATTTGTGCTAACTGGCTGCTGCAAACTCCTGCACCAAATGCTGCCATCGGCAAAAAATGTGATCCGTTGCGTATAGAGATGGTTGTAAGAGGAAACCTTACAGGGCATGCCTGGCGTACGTATGCAGCGGGCAAAAGAAATTTGTGTGGTGTTATATTACCGGAAGGACTAAAAGAAAATGATTTTTTTTCTTCACCAGTTATTACTCCATCTACCAAAGCAACGCAAGGGCATGATGAAGATATTAGCAAAGAAGAGATTATTAAAACAAATCTTGTTACACTTGATGATTATGAAAAAATTGAGAAGTACAGTTTACAATTATTTGCAATAGGAAAAGAAATTGCAGCTAAAAGAGATTTGATATTAGTTGATACAAAATATGAGTTTGGAAAAATCGGGGACGAAATTTATTTAATGGACGAGATACATACACCCGACAGCTCAAGATATTTTTATGCAGATGGTTTTGAAGAAAGACAAAACAATGGGGACAAACAAAAACAATTAAGTAAAGAATTTGTTAGAGAATGGCTGATCGAAAATAATTTTATGGGTAAAGAAGGACAAACCGTTCCTGAAATGAAAGATGAATGGATACAAACAATCAGCAACCGCTACATTGAATTGTATGAAAAATTAATTGGCGAAAAATTTATTCCGCAAGAGTTAAGTGATGATGAAACGAAAGAAAAAATTGTGCAGGCGTTGGAAAAGCTTGATTGACATCACCTGTTCTCACCTCCCCGGTCTGACCATAAATGAATTTTTATTCTTTTAACCTCGGCCTTAATCTGTGCCTCGATTTATTAAAAACCATCATACCATTCATCTTTCCTTTGCGTAATTCTTTTTGCTCACCTTCGGGCATATTGTAAATGGACTGGCATTCTTCACTGCAACAACCATCATATTTTTTTGCGCAATCATTGCATTGAATAAAAAGCAAATGACATCCGTCGTTCTTACAATTTGTATGTGTGTCAGATGGCTTGCCGCATTGATGGCAATAGCTGATAACTTCGCTGCCTATCTTCTCTCCCAGCCTGTCATCAAAAACAAAATTTTTTCCTTTAAATTTATTGGGAAGTTTTTCTTCTTTAACCTTGTTGGCATAATTAATAATACCGCCTTCCAAATGAAAAACATTTTTAAACCCATTGTGAAGCATGTATGCACTTGCCTTTTCGCAACGGATACCTCCTGTGCAATACATGATAATATTTTTATCCTTTTTATCCTTTAGCATATCTACTGCCATAGGCAATTGCTCACGAAAAGTATCTGAAGGTATTTCAATGGCATTCTCAAAATGGCCAACCTCATACTCGTAATGATTGCGCATATCCACAACAATGGTATCGGCATCTTTGGTTAGTTCATTAAATTTTTTCGCATCAACATAGTTTCCTTTTTTATTCATATTAAAAGAGGGATCCCTGATTCCATCTGCAACTATTTTATCTCTTACTTTTATTTTTAAAACCCAGAAGCCCTTGCCAAACTTCTCCTCACTTTTTTCGGGATCATCAATGGCAATATTCAACCGTACCTCATTTAAAAAAGAAATTGAGCGGAGATAATTTTTAAATAACTCAAAATTATTTGCAGGCACACTTAACTGTGCATTGATGCCTTCGTGTGCAACATAAATTCTTCCAAAAACTTTTAATTCATTTAGGGTTTTGTAAAGTTCATCTCTGAAGGCTTTTGGATCATCAATATTTGCATATTGATAAAAACTCAGGGTGGTTCTGGGCTCTGTCTCTTCGTAAAGAAGTTGTTTAAGTTCTTTCTGAGAAATTCTATTGTGAAGTACAGCCATAACTTTTTTGATCGAAATGCAAATTTAAAAAATTAAAAAAGGTTACCCAAGCGGATAACCTTTTTAAATTTATTCTAAACAAAATTTATTTCACTTCTTCAAACTCAGCATCGGTGACATTATCAGCAGTAGCTCCCTCTTGTTGCTGGCTACCATTTTGTTGTTGTTGTTGACCATCACCACCCGAAGCGCCGCCTTCTGCACCACCCTGTGTTGCTTTATACATTTCTTCGCTGGCTGCTGTCCATGCAGTATTCATTTCTGCAACAGCTGTATCAATTGCTGCAATGTCCTGTGATTTGTGTGCTTCTTTTAATTTAGTAAGTGCACTTTCTATTGGCTCTCTTTTATCTGCAGGAATTTTATCACCATACTCTTTTATTTGTT
>JBKJSX010000014.1:0-16775 GCA_046594375.1 Chitinophagaceae bacterium | reverse complement strand
GGCGATCTGCGTTGCAGGGCTACACATTTACAAAGCGGAACGGTGACAGAGACGGATGCACCCACTGATAACAGGGGCAGAGGCGAAAAATTTTCTCCTACTGATACCCTCTGTGTTGCACTGGCTTCGTGCCTTATAACAACTATCGCGTTAAAAGCAATGGATATGAATATTGAATTAAGGGATTCCAAAATTGACATAACAAAACATATGTTAAAAGATCCACGTAGGGTAGCACAAATTGATATTACCGTACATTTTCCATCATTGCAATTGAATGAGGAGCAAAGATCAGTGTTAGAAACTACAGGAAATAATTGCCCTGTTGCAAAAAGTCTGCACCCTGATTTGAAAACGAATATTGTTTATAATTGGTGATAATGAATCGTCAATGGGCAATCGGTACTAAATCAACCTGACTTAATGCCCCCAAGTAAAATTATGCGCCTTTCAACAATGCATTACCTATAGCACATTCCAGGCAGCGCTTGTTATTGCAGTATTCATTTTTTAGCTGGATATATGCCTGGGAATCAAATGCATTTTTATTAGTAAACTTCAGCGCTTCAAAACCTTTAGTGATAATATTTTTTTCAGAAGATATTTTTTCAAGCCATGCAATTGCTTTGTCTTTATAGGGTTGCTCATTATGATAAAGCCCATAAGCAAATAACATAGGAACTATTGTATTTATAAGAATATTATTTATCATCTGCTTACCAAGCTTTTTCTTTTTAAAGGCAGATGTTTCATCAAACACATAATGATAATGCCAGTAATCGTTGGCAGTAACATTTAAAAGTTCTATTACTTCAGAAACAGATTCACTCTCTTTCACTTTTGAAAATAAGTGTGTGCTTTTGCTGATAAGCATGGCAAGTTGTGCCAACCTTAGCGATGGAAAATTTGCAGGTCTCATTCTTAAAAAAAACATTTGCAATACGGATTGTTCTAATTTATATTTCTTTTGATAGAACCTGTATTCTTTTTGCAACATTGTTGGATAATCTTCTTTGTAATCTTTTTCCAGTAAACCTGCCTGTCCAAACAGCAGGGCTTCCAATTGGTGAATTTGATTCTTATGTTTCGCCAGGATGGTTACCGGTAGTGATCTTGCAAGCTTTTCAAATTCCTCGCTATTAACTTTTAAACCGAAATTTTTTGCAATAAGCCACCAAAAAGTTTCTTCCCAATTAAAATTGTTTTGTTCTAAGTAAGATAATATGATCGCAGATTTTTTTTCTAATCTTTCTGCAAGCAATCTTTGTTTCCAGCTTAATAATGTTATCTCTTTAATTGTATGAACATAATTTGCGCATGGAATAAATAGAAAAACATTCATCAACTCTTCGTATCTACTTAATAATAATTTTGAAACACGATCTTGTAATTCCAGTGTAGGTAAACTATTTCCTGCAACAGTTATTTCTTTATCCTGCTGCCAAACAACATGAAGAATTATGTTGTTATAATTTTTATCGGCGGAATGATTGTGTAAATTCCAGTCAGAAGATTTGATGTGTAATTCAATATTACCCGCCCAGGTTGTATTGCCAATTTTAATTTTTGCTTCTGTAAAATCAGCGCCCTGGTTGGTATTGAATTTCCCCTGATGAATTATTTGCAACCGATCTCCATCAATTAAGGTAAGATTATTCTTATTAAAATTTTGAAACTGCCAGATATATTGCAGAAGTCTTTCCTTCATAAGCGAAATGTTGGTAAAAGAAAGATAAGAATTATCAGCCTTATAATTTCTCCAATTCTTTAATTACCCTGCTTACAGGCAAACCCATAACATTATAAAAATCACCATTAATTGAACTTATGCCAACAACACCTATCCATTCCTGTATGGCATAAGCCCCGGCTTTATCATAAGGTTTGTAGTTATCTACGTAAAAAATTATTTGTTCCATCGTAAGATCATGAAATGCAACTTCAGTTGTATCTGCGAAAACAATTTCTTTACTGTTGAATAAAATACAAACACCGGTAATTACTAAATGTTTTTGCCCTGATAATTTTAAAAGAATTTGTATTGCATCTTCCTTATCGGCAGGTTTACCAATAATTTCATCATTAAGAACTACGATTGTATCAGCAGCTAGTATTGGTAAAGCATCTCCATGTAAATTTTTTATAGCCAATGCTTTATTTTTTGCAATATGTATGGCAACATCAGCAGGGGGTAAATGCGGGGGATAATTTTCGTCAGTATTTTTTATTATCACTTCAAACTCAACTTCTGCCCATTGCAATAATTGTTTTCGGCGGGGAGATTGTGAAGCTAAAATTATTTTTTGCATCTGCTAACCTATTTCAAAATATTATTTATAAATAGATCCTGAAAAATATCATAGATATAATTCCGGTAAGCATCACAATTTTTACAGCATTGCTAAGCTTGTTAAAATCAGCAGTATTTTGTGCCCTGTACAATTGTTGTAATATCCAAAGCAATGGAATAATGATGAGTAAAACACAATAGATGGCAGATACCCACCATCCCAACTGCAACACATAAAATTGTAACACCGCAACTCCACCCGTAAGTACAACAAGCCATACCCCCGCAAAAACCTTTGATACCGGTATACCCCAAATAATCGGCATGGTTTCGCATCCATATTTTACATCACCCTGTAAATCTTCCAAATCTTTTATCACCTCTCGGATAAGCGAAATGGTAAAGGCAAAACATGCATATAAAAAAGAAACTTTCAAAAGCCTGGGAATGATGAATGAACTTACATCCGAATTGCGGGTAAGTCCATATTCAGCAACAGTAATTACCAGGATAACCCAAGCTGTAAGCAAAGAGATGAGCACATTGCCGATCAATAATTTTTTTTTGAATGTGGTTGAGTAAAACCATAAACTTGCTATTGCCATCAGGTTTAAAAAAGGAATGTAAATATTCCTGAGTTTATATCCAACATAACAGCTTATCAAAAACCCAACTCCTGACAGGCAGAGGTGAAAAAAAATTGCCCATCTCCTCTTTATATGTCTTTCGATTATTAGTTTAGAGGGTTTGTTTATCAGATCGATATTAAGATCAAAATAATCATTGATAATATATCCGGCAGCAGCAATTGTTACGGATGCTGTAACTAAAAGGTAAAAAATGCCGGGAGATAAAGAAGGTATTTGTATTCCCTTATAAACAAATGGAAGTATACAATAGAAAAAAAGGAGTTGTGTAAGAGCAATAAAAACCAGGTTGGTCCATCGTATTAATTTTAAAAATGCGACGCTAAGATTCATGAAATACTTTTAAGCAGTTATTTTTTTAAACATCATTCTAACTTCCACTGCCCATTTAATTTTAAAACTTTTTCTATTACATCTCTTACAGCACCATGGCCTCCATTATATGGTGATATGTATTTTACTACTTGTTTAATATCGCTTACAGCATCAGCAGGGCAACATGATAATCCTACAACTCCCATGCAGCCATAATCCGGAATGTCATCCCCCATATACAATGTTTGTAACGGATCAAGTTGATTTTCTGCAAGATACTTTAGCAATAATGCTTTTTTATCGGGAACTCCCATAAACACGTCTTTCACACCAAGATGTTCTAATCTTTTTATTGAAGGCTTTGAGGTACTTCCGGAAATTACTACCATTCTATAACCGTTATTTGCAGCCACATGCATTGCATAGCCATCCTTTATATCCATCTTACGCAGGTACTCGGTGTCACTTAGAATAAGCATGGATCCATCGGTAAGCACTCCATCCATATCAAATACAAATGTCTTAATTAATTTAAATTCTGAAAGAATATTCATACCCTAAATCTCTAAAGAGATTTTATTTTTTAATTATTGATTGCTCAAATATATTCAACCTTGTTAAGCCCCTTTAGGGGTTTGGGGCTGATTATCCCTCCATTCATATACCCACCCACTTTGTATCATCTCTAAATGTCCTTCATTACTTTCTTCAGGTTTGCCTGCAAAGTTGGGTATTTCAACTATCCATTTGAGAAGATCAGTAAACCGTACACGGTAAATTTTACTTTCTCCAAAATCATCGCCGAAACGTTCATATAACTTCATGGCAATATCTTCATGATCGCTCCAATGAATGGGTGGTTCAAAATGTGTCATAATTATTCTCCTAAAAATTGTGTTTGATCCGGTAAGGTAACTACAATATCACTGCTACCCGCTTGCAAAACGCACTGGCAACCGAGCCTGGAATTTAATCTTGGATTAATTGCCCTGTCAATAAAATCTTCTTCTTTATCATTTAGCTCTTCCAAAAAATCTTCCCCTTTTTCAACATATAAATGGCATGTGCTGCAGGCACATACCCCTCCACAATTATGATGAAGGTTAATATCATTGGTAAGTGCAACTTCTAAAATTGATTGATCGTCCTCAACATTATTTATCGTAACAGGCTCTAATCCTTTCTGTTCAAACTTAAACGTAACATTATACATCTGCTTTTCCTTTAACGCCGCAAAATTAAGCTATACTAAACAAAGAGGTTTTGATTTTCCCGAAGTAGAAAACTGGACTATTTGTTTTGATGAAGTTTTAAAATGCTTTCTGACAATTTTAAATAAAGATATTTTAGATCAGAATGTGCTGAAAGTATTTGCAGGTGTTTACCCAATGTGTATATATCTTCTCTTATTGCAGGGCCGGTTTGCACGCTTTGTGGCGAATGGTATTTTATACGGTTCACAGTTTCGTCTATTAAAGGAAATAACTTTTCAAAATCAATATTTTCCAGTTTGCAAAATTCTTCGCCCATGGCAAACATGTGATTGGTGAAATTATTTACGAAAACAGCCGCCACATGAAATTTGAGTCTTTCCCCGTCATCTGCTAATGATACATTATCTGAAAATGTTTTACAAAACTCAAGTATATATTTTTTTGTATCATCATTGTTGCCGTCTACCAGTAAAGGGATTTCAGGAACATTGTCCCCGTTTATCCTGATCAAACTTTGAAGGGGATAAATAATCCCATAACGCGAAGAAATGTTTTTCAATACTTCTTTTGAAACAGAACCCGCCGTGTGTATTACAAGTTTTTTTTCAAAATGTATGTACTGATCTAAATGATATAATGCCGTATCAGTTATCGCCAACAAATAAATATCCGCTTCTTTATATTCTGTGGATTTAAAACTGCCGGAAGAGCATTTAAATATTTCTGCGAGTTCCTTTGCGTGATTTTCGTTTCTGCTTAATACCTGAACTATTTGATGCCCCGCATTGTGTATAACCTTTCCCAATACTGTAGCTACATTCCCCGATCCTACAATTACAACCTTCATAGTTAATATCTTTGGTGTTATTAAATATTAGCAACATTATTTATACGGCACAATTTATAATTTCAAATTGGCAATAGCAATATCAATTATTTTTTGTGTAAGTCAACTTAAGTAAAAAATATACGTACATATTAAAGCCTAAAGTTTTTTAATTAAATTATGAATTTTCAATTTTAAGCTAATATTGCAATTGCGCAGCCTTAAAAAATAATAGTTGCTGCTGAAGAATTTTAATTATGGCAAAGAACCTTTTAATAGTTGAGTCACCGGCAAAAGCTAAAACCATTGAAAAAATTTTGGGGAAAGATTTTGAAGTAAAAAGTTGTTACGGGCATATACGTGATCTTGAAAAGGATGACATGGGAATTGATATAAAGAATCATTTTAAACCCCGTTACAAAGTTCCGGATGAAAAAGCCAGAGTGGTTAAAGAATTAAAAGAGTTTGCGAAAAAAGCTGATGAAGTTTGGCTGGCGTCGGATGAGGACCGTGAGGGAGAAAGTATAAGCTGGCATTTGGCGGAAGTACTTGGTCTTGATCCTAAAACTACCAAGCGTATCGTTTTTCATGAGATTACCAAACCAGCTATAGAAAACGCCGTAAAAAATCCTCGTACCATTAATATGGACCTTGTAAATGCACAGCAGGCAAGGCGTGTGCTGGACAGGATCGTGGGCTTTGAACTATCCCCGGTATTATGGCGTAAAATCGGCATGACTGGCGGACTAAGTGCAGGCCGCGTACAAAGTGTAGCAGTAAGGTTAATTGTTGAACGGGAAAGAGAGATAAACCAATTTACAGCAGCAACTCATTTTAAGATTGAAGCCTTACTTGCGGCAACAGATAATAATAACCGCACCATAACTTTTAAAGCTGAAGATGGAAGGAAGCATGATGTAGAAGTTGCAGAAGAATTTTTACAAAGTTGTATTGGCGCTGAATATACAGTTAAAGATATACAGGTGAAACCCGGAAAACGAACGCCGGCAGCACCTTTCACCACATCTACATTACAGCAGGAAGCAAGCCGTAAACTTGGTTATGGCGTTAGTAAAACCATGTTGCTTGCTCAAAAACTGTATGAAAGTGGTAAAATATCCTACATGCGTACAGATAGTGTTAACTTAAGCGACACTGCAATTGACGATATTAAGAATGCAGTTAAAAATTGTTGTGGTGAAAATTATATAGAGATAAGAAAATACAAAAGCAAAAATGAAAGTGCGCAGGAAGCACATGAAGCCATCCGCCCTACCTACATGGAAAACAACTCTGATGTTGATCATGAAACAAGGAGCTTATACGAATTGATATGGAAAAGAACGATGGCAAGCCAAATGAAAGATGCCATCCTTGAAAAAACAATTGCAAAGATCGGTATCAGTACAAATAACGAGGAACTTACTGCATCCGGAGAGGTTATAAAATTTGACGGATTTTTAAAAGTATATGCTGAAAGCAATGATGATGATGATGATCAAAAAGAAGGTGAAAGTCGTTTACCGAATTTAAATGTTGGACAAAAGCTTCAGTTTGAAGAAATGACAGCAACACAAAAATTCACACGTCCTTCTCCAAGATACACAGAAGCATCACTTGTAAAAAAATTAGAAGAGTTGGGTATTGGCAGACCAAGTACTTATGCACCAACAATAAGCACAATTGTAAAGAGAAATTATGTTGAGAAGAAGGATAAAGAAGGTGTAAAAAGAGATATTAATATTATAAAATTAAAAGCTGATCGAATACAAAAAATAGTACAACACGAAAATACCGGCGCTGAAAAATCAAAATTATTTCCAACCGATCTCGGGCTTGTTGTTACAGATTTTTTAAGCAAACATTTTGATGAAGTGATGGATTATTCTTTTACAGCAAATATTGAAGAGGAGTTTGATAAAATAGCAGAAGGCAAACAGGTATGGAGTAAAATGGTTGGCGATTTTTATAAACCGTTTCATGATGATGTTGAACACACATTGGAAAATGCTGAAAGATCAGTTGGTGAAAGAGAGTTGGGAAATGATCCGGTAAATGGCAAACCTATCATTGCACGAATGGGAAAATATGGTCCTATGGTTCAGATAGGTGTTCAGGATGATGAGGAAAAACCCAAATTCGCGAAACTAAAAGCCAATCAAAGTATTGAAACGATCAGTCTTGATGAGGCAATTGAGCTTTTTAAATTACCATTGACATTAGGTGAATACGAAGGAGGAGAAGTTGCAGTTAATGTAGGTCGTTTTGGACCTTATGTAAAATGGGGGGAGCAGTTTATATCAATTCCTAAGGGAGAAGAGTTACTGGAGATAGATCTTTCAAGGGCAATTGAAATTATCAATGCAAAACAAATTGAAGATGCGCCGATAGGCTTTTATGACGAAAAGCCCATTACTAAAGGAAAGGGACGTTTTGGTCCTTTCATAAAATGGAACAATCTTTTTATCAATATTCCGCGGGCATATAATTTTGATTCACTTACACAGCAGGATTGTGATGAACTGATATTGAAAAAAATTGAAAAAGAATCCAACAGGCATATAAAACAATGGACCGAAGAAAAAATTGCAATAGAGAATGGACGGTGGGGGCCTTTTATCCGTTTCGGTAAAAAAATGCTAAAGCTGCCTTACAATACAAATAAAACAAAGTATACTCCGGAAGAACTTACAGCTATTACTCTGGAAGATGTAAAGAAAATGATACTTGCGCAGGATCCAAAAGCTTTTGATAAAAAAACTATCAGGAAGAAGCCTGCTAAAAAAGTGGCTAAAAAGGCAGCAGTCAAAAAGAAAGTATAGCCATAAGTAGGATTTATCCCTCTGTGGAAAAGTTTTAAGTTAATTTTTAAAAGATATTTCCCGATATTTATTTTTCTAACAAGCATTGAGTATTTTGTCAATATGCTAATACCTAATAGAAACTTAAATGCAGGAAAATAAAGAAATATCCGCTCTCTTTCATCTTATAGACGATCCCGATGAAGATGTATTCACAACTGTTAGTGAAAAAATTGTTTCACTTGGCAGAGGCATAATTCCTAATCTTGAACATTTATGGGAGAATACACCTGATGAGGAAGTTCAGGGAAGGATAGAATCTCTGATACATAAATTACATTTTCGTGATCTTTCCAACGATTTTATAGAATGGAAAAAAAGTTCTCATGATCTTTTGCAGGGCGCTTTATTGGTTGCCCGTTACCAATATCCTGAAATGCTTGCTACGCCTTCCCTTCAGGAGTTAGAAAAAGTCCGCAGGAACATCTGGCTTGAACTTAACAGTTACCTTACACCATTGGAACAAACCAATGTTGTTACCGGAATTTTATATAATTATTACAAATTAAAGGGAGTTGAAGTTGCTTATGATATGCCCGAAGATTTTTTTATCAATAAAGTTCTTGAAGGCAAAAAAGGAAATGCCATAACCAATGGAATTTTATATACGGTGCTTTGCGAACTGCTCGATCTTCCGGTAAGGGTCATTAATATTCCCAAACAATTTATACTTGCTTATTTTGAAGTGGATTATAATTTTCCAAACCCTGCTGGACAGCCAGGTAATAAAATTAATTTTTTCATCGACCCATTAAACGGGCAAATGTATACCCATAAAGATGTTGAGAACTATTTTAAAAGAATTTCAGTGCCTCCTACTCCATCCTACTATAAACAACTTAGCAATAAACGCATCATACAGTTCTTACTGGAAGAATTAAGCAAATGTTTTGACAACGATAAAAACCGTTACAAGCAAAAAGATCTTATCTATCTTGCGGGTTTGCTGGATGAATAATGTTTTTTAGATCAGGAAAACTTTTGGAAAGTTTAAAAACTTTCTAAAAGTTCAGGTAGATACAAAAAAACAACCTTATAAAATTTTAAACCTGGAAACATCAACTGCATATTACAAATCGCCTGTTGGTGTTATTTTAATCAGCGCTTCGGAAGATGATATTACTGAAATATTGTTTATTAATTCTTTAAAAGGAACAAAAGTTAATGAAGATGAAATTGACTTAACTGTGCCGAAATCCTCCGTAGTTAACAAATGTATTAAACAACTGGATGAATATTTTTCAGGTAAAAGAAGAATCTTTGAACTTTCGCTTTCCCATACCGGTACTGCTTTTCAGAAAGAAGTATGGAAGGAGCTAATGAATATACCTTACGGAAAACATATTAGTTATATGGATCTTTCCAAACGAATTGAAAATGTAAAAGCAATTCGTGCAGTGGGGAAAGCTAACGGTAGCAATAAGATATGTATTGTTGTTCCCTGTCACAGGGTTATTGGCACCAATGGAGACCTTGTTGGATATGGTGGTGATCTCTGGAGAAAAAAATGGCTGCTTGATCATGAAGCTAAGTATGCACATGGAGTGCAATCATTGTTTTAGTTTCTCCACATTTGAAATGATCTTACTTTAATTTTGTCTAAAAATAAAATGCTATGCTCTTATCATTGTCATATTTAAAAAGCACTTCCCTACTATTAATGCTCTTTATAATTATGAATGTAAATAGTTGCACTGATAAAAAATCTAATAGCACCCCTGTTTCAGGAAATGAAAATGAACTTTATAAAAAATATAATCTTGATAAAATAAAATTGCCTCAGGGATTTACAATAAGCGTTTATGCAGAAATAAATAATGCCCGCAGTCTTTGTTTATCCCCCAACGGAACTTTATTTGTTGGCAACCGCAATGGCAATAAAGTCTATGCTGTAGTGGATGAAAATAAAGATGGCATATCAGATAAAGTGTATGTAGTTGCTAAAGGTTTGGATACTCCCAACGGTGTAGCTATTAAAGATGGCAGTTTATACATCGCCTGTATATCAACTATCTTAAGGCTTGATAGTATTGAATCACATCTCTCAAACCCGCCACAGCCAAAGGTTGTGTACGATCAATATCCAACCGATGGACATCATGGGTGGAAATTTATTGCGTTTGGCCCCGATGGAAAATTGTATGTGCCCGTTGGCGCTCCCTGCAATATTTGTGAACAGAAAAATCCTGTCTACGCATCTTTAACAAGAATAAGTACAGATGGCTCTGGCATGGAAGTTTTTGCCAATGGCATAAGAAATACAGTTGGCTTCGATTGGCATCCTGTTACAAAAGAGTTATGGTTTACTGAAAACGGAAGGGATAATATGGGCGATGATGTTCCGGAAGATGAATTGAACAGGGCGCCGCAAAAAGGAATGCATTTTGGTTTTCCTTATTGCCACCAGGGAAATATTTTAGATCCTGAATATGGCAAAGGAAAAAATTGCAGTGATTATGTTTCTCCTGTAAAAACTTTAGGTCCTCATGTTGCCGCTTTGGGAATGAGATTTTATACGGGTGATATGTTTCCTGCAGACTATAAGAATGCAATCTTTATCGCAAAACACGGAAGCTGGAACAGGAGCATCCCGATTGGATATGATGTATCTGTAGCCAAATTAAATGGTAATGACGTTGTATCGTATGCAACCTTTGCTGAGGGCTGGCTACGCCCTGATCATTCAGTTATCGGCCGACCTGTTGATGTAGTGCAAATGCCCGATGGAGCTTTGTTAGTAAGTGATGATTATAACGGAGCGATCTATAGAATTGCTTATAAGAAATAATTATGATTTGTCACCCTTGAGCTTGTCGAAGGGTTGCAGAGCGATGAGCGAAATATGAAATTAAATTCAGCAGCGGAAATTATTTCAACAAGCCTTCGACAAGCTCAGTCTAACTCCTTATTTTAAATCGTCAGAAGTAAAAGCAAGCGGTAATAATGAACCTGCATTATCAATGATTTGCACTTTGCCTCTCATGCCACTTAAAATAATTCTTATTGGTTTCTTAAAACGGTTTTGAAATTCACTGATACATTGTCTGCAAATGCCACACGGGCTAACAGGTGTATCACTTTCGCCTTTTAGATTATTGTAGGTCACAGCCATTGTTTCGATGGCAATACCCGGATGGTTTGATGCGGCGGTAGAAAGCAAACTTCTTTCGGCACAAATGCCTGCAGGGTACGAAGCATTTTCCTGGTTTGTTCCGGAAACGATTTCTCCATTCACTAATTTAGCTACAGCACCAACCTGGAAATTTGAATAAGGTGCATATGCAAACTTTGTTACAGAGCGGGCTTCAATTAACAGGAAGGAATCATCTTCGTTCAACTCATCGCTGGATTCGTAAACATCCATTGTAAACTTTAATTCTTCTTTTACCAATTATTTAAATTTTGAGTAAAATAAATAGTGATATGCAATGTAAGTAAAGAATGCTACTTAAATCATATCACTAAGAGGAATGAAATTAATGAATTGTTTTAAACAAACGGTTCCATCTCGGACCTTTATCCCAGCTAAACCATATCAACGTTGCCTTACCAACAATGTGATCTTCAGGAACTATTCCCCAGAAGCGGCTGTCTAATGAATTATGCCTGTTATCTCCCATCATCCAATAGTAATTCATTTTAAAAGTGTAGGTGGTTGCTTCTTTATCGTTAATGAAATATTTACCATCTCTTGTTTCAAATTTATTTCCCTCATACACGGTTATAGTGCGCTGGTAGCGGATCACGTTATCAGAATCTAAAGTAATTGTTACACCTTTCTTTGGTATCCAAACGGGACCATAGTTATCAACCGTCCATTTATGATCAGTGGTGTAGTATGGAAAAAGTTGCGGATCAGGTGAATCTGGAATAGCAACTACACTTTTTACATTTGGTAATTTTGATAATTTATCTTTTTCATCTGCTGTCATATTAATGGTGTATGAACCTGATCCTGCATTCATAAATTCCTGCAATGTAGGATCGGTATGTATACCGAACTCTGCTAATTCGTCTTCATTAAGTGGTGTACCATCAGTGGTTACATTAAAATATCTTTCATAGTGTTTTGGAAAGTCTGTGGCTGCTCCATTTATATAAACTACACTTCCTTTCACCTGCAAAGTATCACCTGCAATGGCTACACATCGCTTAATAAAATTTTCTCTTTTATCAACAGGGCGAACAATGATATTATCTCCATACGTATCCCAAATCCTTGTTCTTGCTTCTCCCTGGCTGATACGATCCGCAGCCATGCGCTGTCTTACGGCTTCATAGTAAGTAACCTTTGATCCAAAATTTTCTTCATCATTTATCAGTGTATCATTTACGGGGAAATTAAAAACAACAACATCATTTCTTTGTACAGGGCTTGCGAACCAGCGGGTGTAAGGAATATGTATCCACTCAACATAAGATTTTGTATTTAACCCGGGAATTGTGTGATGGACAAAAGGCATTGCCAAAGGCGTATTGGGAATGCGGGGGCCATAACTAAATTTACTCACAAACAAATAGTCGTTTACCAATAAAGTTTTTTCCATTGATGGTGTTGGAATAACGTAAGCTTCAAAAACAAATGTGCGTATAAGTGTTGCAGCAACAATTGCAAACACTGCAGCATCCACCCATTCTCTTACTGCAGATTTTTTATAATTATTTACAACGGAAGTGCCTGCATATCTTTCATTTTTTGAGAATCCCAAATAAGGAAAATAAATAAAAGGTATAAAAACTGTTGCGGCATGTGCACCCACAGAAAACCTTCCGAAGTGCTCAACAAACTTTATGAGTATCCAGATGATGATAAAAAAACCAACAACCGGAATGAATTGCAGGAAAAACCAAATCCTTTTCAACTGCATTTTCTCCACCATGCACCAGGCGTTATAAAAAGGAATAAATGCTTTCCAGCCTGCTATGCCTGCTTTCTGAAACATGCCATACAAGCCGATTAGAGAAGATATCAGCGCAATAATAAATACGAGGAAACTTATACTCATGTGCAATTTTTTAATGCGGACAAATGTAATGTATAAAATATCTGAACTATGATTTTTGGGATTAAAGGATTTATGGGATCAAAAAAGTTAACATTATATTTTGTTTCTTAAAATCGAATTGATGCATTCAATTACTTCCACACTTTTATTCATGATCATCAAATGCCCGCCTTTATCAACGGTGTAATTCGGTTTAATATTTTTGATTGAAAAGATCCTGTCATTGGTGCCATGGATATGATACAAATTTCCTGGTACATTTTTATTTTTCCAGTTCACAAGGTTATCAACTGCCCAGTTAGAATATCTTGTATCAACCTTTCTCCTGTATTCATGTGCCATTGCTTTTTCTTCTTTTGTTTTTACACCAAGGTTATAATCTTCTAATGGTTCGATAAGCAAAAAAGAACGCATTGGCATAAGCCTGTTAAGTTTAAATTTAGCCGTAAGCTTCATCCATAAAGGCAGTTCGTCATCTGTTTTTATGCTGGAAATAATAATTATTAATTCTATGTTTAATTGTTTTGCGATTTCTATACACATCATCCCGCCAAAAGATAATCCAATAAGAATGGGATTTACATGATGTACCTGTGCAAGTAATTTTTGTGTATACGATTGAATGCTTTCGTTTTTTTCAGGAATTATCCATCTGATAAAATGAATATCATGGTCGGGGAATTCAAATTTCGAGAACACTCTTTCATCAGCGCCTAAACCACTTATGCAATAGATATGTTTCATATAAAAAGTCCCCTCTAAATCTCCCCCCTTAGGGGAGACTTGCTAAGCACAAATGGCCGGTTATAATTGTCATTATAATTATTAATACTCGTAAGATTATGTTCCGAAATTTTTAAAAACCATAAATCATTAAGCTAATAAACTTATTTCCTCGGCAGCACATAATTTTCTACATCAACAGCAGAAATCGTTTTGCCGGAAAGAATGATAAGGCGTTCAACAACATTTCTCAGTTCACGTATGTTGCCGCTCCAGTTATGTTTTTGCAAAGCTTCCATTGCATTTTTGTCAACTGATTTTTTAGGTTGCCCATACTCAGTTGCAATGTCTTCTAAAAATTTTTCTACCAGTAAAGGAATGTCCGAGAGCCTGTCATTTAATGAGGGCACATGCATGATAATAACACCCAGCCTATGGTACAGGTCAAGACGAAATTTTTTATCTTCTACTTCTTTCAGCAGGTCTTTGTTGGTTGCAGCAATTACTCTTACATCCACTGATATATCTTTATCTGCTCCTACCCTTGTTATTTTACCTTCCTGCAAAGCCCTTAAAACTTTAGCTTGTGCATTTATGCTCATGTCTCCTATTTCATCTAAAAATAAAGTTCCTCCGTTCGCCTGTTCAAATTTTCCGATGCGTTGTTTTACAGCAGAAGTGAAAGACCCTTTTTCATGACCGAACAATTCGCTTTCAATTAACTCACCAGGTATGGCTGCACAGTTAACTTCTACCAATGGTCCGGAAGAGCGGTTGCTTTTTTCGTGTATCCATCTTGCTACTAATTCTTTGCCTACTCCATTGTCGCCGGTAATTAGAACTCTTGCATCTGTTGGTGCAATTTTATCTATCGTGTCTTTTATTTTTTTTATGGGAGATGATTCGCCAATTATCTCCTGCGTACGGCTCACCCTGCGTTTAAGCACTTTAGATTCTGCAACAAGCGTAGTTTTATCCATTGCATTGCGAAGCGTTATCAGCATACGATTAAGATCGGGTGGTTTGGAAATATAATCGAAGGCACCTTTTTTAACTGCTTCAACTGCGGTTTCAATATTTCCATGACCGCTAATAATGATTATGGGAACATCAGCATTTATTTGTTTTGCTCTTTCTAAAAATTCAATGCCATCAAGCTTGGGCATTTTAATATCGCACAGAACAAGGTCATAAGTTTTTTCTTTGAATTTTTTTAGCCCTTCTTCCCCATCTCCGGCTTCATCAACTTTGTAGCCTTCATAACTCAATATTTCTGTAAGGGTTTTACGGATGCTTTTTTCATCATCTATAATCAGGATCGCCGGCATAGTTTTCTGTAAATATTATGGTTTCTCAATTATGAATTCAAAAGTAGTGATTTCTATGGGTGTTACCGTTTTACTTCTAACTCTATAACGCTGTCTATATCATCTTTATTAAATGAAGTAGTATCAAACACAAAATAATTCTCAAACACCTGCCTGTAGGGGATTGAAGTTTTATTTAAAAAATCTTTTGCAGACATTATTTTATAGGGAATCCTGACTAATAATTTATCATCTTTTTTATTTAAAATATGGAGATACACTTTATTACCTTTTTCAGTAACAGCGCCCCAATCCTGTGGTTTAATAAAACCTGCTTTAGTACCATAAATAGTTTCTTCATATTTTTTTACCCATTTACCAATCTGTTGCAGGCGATCTGTAAATTCCGGTTGTATTTCACCATTTGGCATTGGACCAATGTTTAATAAAAAATTAGCTCCATAACCGGCATCCTTAACCAGGTATTGAATTAGCTGTGGCACTGATTTATAATTTCTGTCAGCAATATTAAATCCCCATGAATCATTAAGGGTTTCGCAAGTTTCCAGCGGAAGCTGTGAAACTGATTGTCCGCCAAAACCGCTGGTGTTAAATCCCGGCAGATCTTTTTCAAACATCTGGAAATCCTCACCAGCAAAGGGAGTAAGATGATGATTGTTGCCAATTAAACATTGCGGCTGAAGTTTATGAATTAGCGAATAAATTTCATCATAATGCCAGTTAACTTTTGAAGTTTGATTTTTATCCTTATCATTATTTAATTGATCCCAGTGGCCATCAAACCAAACGCCTGCTATTTCTCCATAATTAGTTAATAATTCTGTAAGCTGCGCTTTCATAAAATTGATATAACTATTCCAGTCGCCTTTTTGAGTACGCCCTGTACCCTTCCCTGTTCTCCCTGTTTCGTATTGGTAATCGCTGCGAAACCAATCCAGCAGCGAGTAATAAACAAATAGTTTTATGCCTTGCTTATGGCATTCATCAGCCAGTTGTTTTAGAACATCTTTTCCATAAGGTGTATTGGTAATTTTCCAATCAGATTGTTTGGTATCCCAGTTACTAAACCCATCATGATGGCGCGTTATAAATGTTATGTATTGCATGCCTGCATTTTTTGCAGTACTAACCCATTTGTTAGCATCAAAAGAAATTGGATTAAAAATTTTTAGCAGTCGTTTATATTCATCTACACGAATATTGCGGTTGTTCATTACCCATTCGGCTTCTCCTAAAACGCTGGATGCTCCCCAATGGATAAACATGCCAAACCTTGCGCTATCAAACCATTTGCGGGCTTTTATATTTTCTGATGAGGGGGTATAATTTGTTTGTGCATTTGCAACTGTAAAACAAATTAAAAGAAAATTAAGGAGGAGATTTTTTTTAAGCATAGCCATCTATTTTCTCATTGTATTTTTTTGAGAAATATAAATATACAGAAGTCTTTTTGTTGCATAAGAGCAAAAAGAAGAAAGCCGGTTAACCTTAGATAAACTTCACAATAATGCTATCAAAACCAAATGCAGGAAATCAAAAATTACTTTTTCAAATACATAACCTCT
>JBKJSX010000254.1:0-5350 GCA_046594375.1 Chitinophagaceae bacterium | reverse complement strand
TAGCTATTGTAAGCTCACAACTAATTTAAATCTATGTCAACAATAAATAAAAAAGAGGCACTTGGAAAAGGAATCAGATCTCTATTACAAAATATTGATGCTGACCTCAAGTCAACTTCAGGTTCATTAAAAAATGAAGTGATTGAAAAAGCAAATACAAGTTTACGTATACCGCTTGACCAGATAGAAGTAAATCCACAACAACCACGTCGTGATTTTGATGAAGTGGCATTAAGTGAATTGGCTGCATCAATAAAAACACACGACATTATTCAACCGCTCACTGTTACAAAACTTGTTAATGGTAAGTACAGGATAATTGCCGGGGAAAGAAGATTCAGAGCATCTAAAATTGCGGGACTGAAAGACATACCTGTATATGTAAGAGAAACAAAAGATTCACAATTGCTGGAGCTTGCATTGCTTGAAAACCTGCAAAGAGAAAATTTAAATGCGATGGAGATTGCATTAAGCTACAGGCGGCTGATGGAGGAACTGGAGTATACGCAGGAACAATTAGCTGAGCGTATGGGAAAAGAAAGAAGCACAGTTACCAATTATATCCGTCTTTTAAAACTCCCCCCGGATATACAAGTTGCCGTAAGGAATAACTCCATCAGCATGGGTCATGCAAGGGCACTGATAAATGTTGATTCCATAGATAAACAGCTTTTTATTTTTCATGAAATAAAAAATAAAGAATTATCAGTGAGACAAACTGAAGAACTTGTAAGAAGGATTTATACGCAGGGCAATGCTGTTAATAATTCCGTAAAGTCTCACTTATCGCCTGCATTAAAAAAAATTGAAGATAATTTAGCTTCTCACTACAGCACCAAAGTGAAAATGACACATAATAAAAAAGGCTTTGGCAATATCATTTTTGAATATTATTCTCTTGAAGAATTAAATTCAATTTTAGATAAGATGAACGTGCCTGTGAATTAAGTGTATGCACAAAAAATTATTTTTAATCACAGTATTTTTTCTTTCACTATTTCTTTGCTGTAAAAGTTTTTCCCAGCAAAAAAATGATTCTACAATTAACAAACCACAGGATACGGCTGCAAGAAAAAATATTTTGTCGCTGGATACCTCTGCAAAAAAATACAATCCAAAAGTTGCCACATTCAGATCTGCTGTATTGCCAGGTTGGGGGCAGGCGTACAACAAAAAATACTGGAAGATCCCGATCATTTACGGAGCACTTGGAATAACTGCAGGCATTTTTATTTTTAATTTAAAAACATATAAACAACTTAAAGAAGCAATTATTTTGCGATCTGATAATATTCCATCAAACGATTCATTGATTAATCCAAAATTTATAAATCTTTCAACTGAGTCAATAAGAACTTATAGAAACTCCTACCGGCAAAATTTAGATTATTCTGTTTTGTTCTTCCTTGTTTTTTGGGGGTTAAATGTTGTTGATGCCACTGTTGACGCTCATTTAAAAGCTTTCGATGTAAACGATAACCTCAGTCTTAGAATTAAGCCGGGGTACAATCCTTATAGCAATACAGGCGGGCTAAGCCTGGTGTTTTCTTTTAAAGATAAAGAGGCAAAAGTTTTACCTTCACTGCGATAATTATTTAATTTCTTCAACACTTTGTGGAGAGGATAAAGGTGAGGTTATGAAAATTGCATTAATTGGATATGGCAAAATGGGTAAAACCATCGAGGGGATTGCCAAACAAAAAGGTCATACCATTTCATTGATCATTGATATGGATAACCTGCACGATCTTACAAAAGATAATTTACAAAAAGCTGACGTAGCAATAGAATTTACCACTCCTGAAAATGCAATGAATAATATTTTGCAATGCTTTGATGCAGGCATTCCTGTTGTAAGCGGCACTACAGGATGGCTTAATAATTTTGACAAAGTAAAAGAGCTATGCATTGAAGAAAACGGGACCTTTTTATATGCAAGCAATTTTAGTGTTGGTGTAAATATTTTTTTCGAGCTTAATAAAAAACTGGCTGCGTTAATGAGCAAACAGGAGTATAATATTACTGTACAAGAAACACATCATACACAAAAGAAAGATGCACCAAGCGGTACAGCCATCACAATAGCAGAACAATTATTACAAGAATTACCCGGCAAACAGCAATGGGTAAATTATAAAAGCGAAAAAGAAGAAGAACTGTCAATCATAAGCTACCGAATTGATCCTGCTCCCGGAACGCACTCAGTAAAGTATTCATCAGATGTGGATGATATTGAAATAATACATACAGCTCATAACCGTAAAGGTTTTGCCTCAGGCGCTGTGCTGGCAGCAGAATTTCTAAAAGATAAAAAAGGAATTTTTAGTATGAAAGATGTTTTAGGAATTTAAGTAAACATCAAAAAAATAAAATCTATTTCCCGAAGGTGTATGCAGCACGAAGGCCCAACGCACCTGAATTAATTGCTGATTTTATCTGGCCTATGTATTTAATTAAAGCTGAAAAATTTTTAGCGAATTTAATTCCAATGCCTGGTGAATAAGTAAAGACATTACCTAACCCATGCGTTCTGAAAGTAGTACCTAACTGAACAGAAGCAAAAAAATTACGTAAAAAACCCTGCTCTATTCCATTTAATAAAGGAAAATATCCCTCACTGCCTCCACCATAGCTCTTGTTTAAAAAATAATTGATATAACCTGCATTTATTGTTACATAGGTTTGTTTACCAATTGCAAAATTGGCCTGCCCGGAAGCACCTATACCCAATGAATACGCCTCACCATAGAGCCCCAATGGAAATGCTGATTCAGCACCTATACTAAAATGATTTTTTGCATGACCTTCCTCCTGTGCAAAAACCGGGATAGTTTCAAATAAGATAATTATAATAATAAAATATTTTTTTTTCATGATAAGGTATTGGTCTTAATCACTTAAAATTATTTATTATTTATTAAAAAGTAGTTTTTCATTTAAGTATAAAAATAAAATAGGTCTCATTGCTGAGACCTATAACTTTTTTAAGACAAATTATTTTAGAAATTGTACGCAAGCCTTGCAACAACACCACCAATTGTACCACCACTAAAACTTAAACCAAGATATTTAGCTGAAAGATCAAAATTCTGGCTTATCATATATCCAATACTTGGAGCATAGGTAAATGCACCTTTACCACCACTTAATGTGGAAATAGAATATCCTAGTTGTGCATGGCCGTAAGCCTTAGGAGATAAGCTAAATTTGGCACCTGCTAATATTGGAATAAAACTTGAATGACCACTAACAGTACCGTTTGTTACAGGAACTTTGTAAGAAAAATTCTCATAACCTGCACTTGCTGTGATTTTTAAGCCAGTTGTTGCTGGAATATCAACCTGAAGATCTCCTCCTGCAACTAACTTATAATATTTAGTGGTTCCTACACCGATATTGCCTGCCAGACTAAATGTGGGTTTGCCTTGTGCATTTACTGATGATGCTGAAACAAAAGTTACAGCAACAAATAATAATACCTTTTTCATATTTCTTTGATTTTGGTTTACAATTTTAATGAGTTATAAATTGGACGCAAATTAATTGCATCATTTTTAATTCCTATACCTATAATAAAAAATCATGCCGCGTTTATAATATGAGCATTTAGGGGGGGTGATTTGTATTTTGCTTTATCAGGCACTTCCAATAAGGGTTAAAAATCAAATATTATTCAGCATTTCTTTTACCACTGTTGCCAAATTATATTCCTCTTTCCATCCCCAATCATTGCGGGCTACACTATCATCAATACTTTGCGGCCAGCTATCAGCAATTGCCTGGCGATAATCGGTATTATAGGTTATTGTAAAATCAGGAATGTGTTTTTTAATTTCAGCAGCAATATCTTTTGGCGAAAAACTTAGCCCTGAAACATTATAAGATGTTCTTGTAGAAATTTTTTCAGCATCTGCCTGCATTAATTCTATCGTAGCTCTGATGGCATCCGGCATATACATCATGGGCAGATAAGTATCTTCTTTTAAAAAACAATTGTATTTTTTTTCTTCACGGGCTTCATGAAAAATTTCAATTGCATAATCAGTTGTTCCTCCACCGGGCGCACTTTTGTAACTGATAAGGCCGGGGTATCGCATGCTTCTTACATCAACTCCATAGCGGTGAAAATAATAATTACACCAAAATTCTCCTGCATATTTACTAATGCCGTACACTGTTATAGGCTCTATAACTGTTTGTTGCGGGCAATCTTTTTTAGGAGATGTGGGACCAAAAACGGCTATGCTGCTGGGCCAAAATACCCTTGTTAGTTTTTCTTCTTTGGCAATGTCCAAAACATTAAGAAGACTTTGCATATTTAAATGCCATGCAAGATTTGGATTTTTTTCACCCGTTGCAGAAAGAATTGCAGCCAACAAATAAATTTGTGTAATGCCCTGCCGTATTACCTGTACGTGCAACATCTCTTTATTCATCACATCAAGGCTTACGTAAGGGCCCGTACCTTTTATAAGATCATTTTCTTCTCTAAGGTCTGATGCAATAACATTGGCACCACCGTAAATTCTTCTTAATTCCAGTGTAAGTTCAACACCAATTTGCCCGCAGGCGCCGATAACTAAAATTTTTTCTTTCACCATTGTTTAAAACTATCCGCAAATGTATATTGAAAACAATAGCGATGAGTTGAAATTTGTAATTTTGGTGATGGAAAATTATTTATCCGAACTTTTTAGTGAACAGGAATATGATAAGAAGAACTTTTTTCTTATAGCCGGGCCCTGCGTTGTTGAAGGCGAAGGTATGGTGAGTGAGATATCAGAAACGGTTGCTTCCATCTGCAAAAAATATCAAATCCCTTATATTTTTAAAGCCTCCTATAAAAAAGCAAACAGAACAAGTGCATCTTCGTTCACAGGTATTGGAGATAAAGAGGCGATGGAAATAATTAAAAACGCGGGAAAGAAAATTTCTATCCCTACCATTACAGATATTCACACATCGCAAGAAGCTGCACTGGCTGCAGGTTACGTTGATATTTTACAGATACCCGCATTTTTATGCAGGCAAACAGAATTACTTATTGCGGCTGCAGAAACAGGTAAAATTGTTAATGTAAAAAAAGGACAATTTTTAAATGGTGAAGCGATGAGGTTTGCTGTACAAAAAATTAATGCTGCAGGCAACAAAAAAGTAATGCTAACTGAAAGAGGAAATAGTTTTGGCTATCATGATCTTGTTGTTGATTTTAGAAATATAACTGAAATGAAAATGAATGTGTACAATCCATGATCACAGGAACATTATTCATTTTCATTGAAGGTATATTTCTGTAATCAACAACAAGATCATGATAGCCAAAACTATTTCCTCTTTCAGTTAGCATAAC
>JBKJSX010000008.1:0-6307 GCA_046594375.1 Chitinophagaceae bacterium | reverse complement strand
GCTTAATCCTTTGCAATCTTTTTATAACTCACCACCACCCCACGTATTAATGAAGAGCTGAATCCCCTGTGCTCCATTTCGTTTAAACCTGCTATGGTGCAGCCTTTGGGAGTAGTCACTTTATCTATCTCATACTCAGGATGATTACCGGTTTGAATAAGCAACTCCGCAGAACCTTTAATTGTTTGTGCAGCAATTATACTTGCCGTTTTTGCATCAAATCCAATTTCAATTCCACCTTGAATGTTCGCTCTTATGAAACGTAATGCGTAGGCAATACCACATGCTCCCAGTACAGTTGCTGCCTCCATTAATTTTTCATCAATAGTAACTACCTCACCAAGATTTTTAAAAAGATCATTCACATATTTTATATCTTTCTCTGACGCATTGCTGCTGCAAATACACGTCATGCTTTGTTGAATAGCAATTGCCGTGTTAGGCATTGCACGAAAGAGTGGAAGTTTTTGTTGAATGATCTCCTGCACATCGCTAATCAAACCGCCGGTTACAACAGATATAAATATTTTATCACCGGTGAGATCATTTTTAATTCCATTTAGTATATCTGCCACCTGGAAAGGCTTTACAGCCAATATTATCACATCACTTTTTCTTACAGCATCATTGTTATCATTTGTTATTTCAATCCCTTCTTCTTTTAAGGATTGGAGCGTTTCGGTATTACGCTTTGTAATAATAATTTCAGAGGCTTCATTGAATTTGCTTTTCAATAATCCTTCTGCAACGGCAGAGCCCAGGTTACCGCCGCCGATGATGGCTATACGCTTACTCATTTAGTTTGTTTTATCCAAAGGTACGCAGATGCATGTACTATCACCAACAGATCAAAATCTTTGAAGCCGGAATGCATTCAAATCAATCGTGGGTTGTTTTCTCTCGATGATATCACTCACAAGTTTACCAGTTCCCGGCGCAAGCGATACACCTACCATTGCGTGTCCACCTGCTATTACAACGTTATCAATTGAATTTGGTCTTCCAATGTAAGGCATCCCATCAGGCGTTACAGGCCGTAAGCCATGCCATATTTTATCTGTTGGGGGAAGATCGATTTGCAAATCAGGATAAAAACTTTTTACAGCATCATAAATGCCTTTCATTCTTTTCGGTAATATTTTTTCATTAATACCACTTAACTCCATTGTGCCGCCAATGCGTAACTGTTGCCCCCACGGTGTCATAGCGCATCGTCCTTCAACTAATATGGCAGGATAGCGAATATTTTTTTCAACCCGATCGTAGGTATAGCTATATCCTTTGCCGGGCTGCAATAATAATTTTACACCCATCATCTTTGCAACAGCAGGTAGCCAGCTTCCGGTAGCGGCAACTACCTCATCACATTCAAACTTTCCTTTATCAGTTACCACAGCAGCAATTTTATTATTCTTTTTCTCAAAACCGGTAACTATTGTATTCAATTGAAATTGTACACCTTTTTTTTCTAAATAATTTTTTAAAGCATCCATAAACTTTCCCGGATGTATATGGCAATCATCTTTAAACAAAACTGCACCAGTAACATTTACTTCAACATCGGGTTCTAATTGCTGCACCTGTTGTTTATTTAAGCGGTCTATTTTCAAACCATATTTCTCCGCATCATCAGCCAAATGAAATTCATGATCCAGGGCTTTTTGTTCGCGGCACATCATCAGGCATCCCTTTTCTTCCATTAAAAAAGTATCACCAATATCATCTCTTATATCATTTATTAAATGCCTGCTTAACTGTAAAATATTATTTAGATGGGGAGCATTTTTTGAAACTGTAGATGCATTGCTGTTTTGAAAAAAATGATATGCCCATTGCATGAGAGATAAACTTATTCGTGGCTTAATATAAAAAGGACTACTACTTTTGAGCATATATCTAAATCCTTCTGCAATGATGCCCGGAGATGCAAGTGGAATAAAATGGCTTGGTGAAAAATAACCCATGTTACCAAATGAACACCCATTTGTTATATCTCCTCTTTCAATTACAGTAACTGCATATCCTTCCTTTTGTAAATAATACGCACTGTTTAATCCGATAACACCGCCACCGATTATAATTATATTTTCTTTCATTATAAATTTTTAAAAGTCTCCCTTTAGAAGTCCCGATAGCTATCGGGAAGAGGGATTCAGATAACCTGGAACCCAAAAGCATAAGGATCATCTTCATCATCAATAGTAATTGTATTATACCCATAAATTTTTGCCCAGCCTTCAATGCTGGGTACAATTGCGGGGTTATCTCCAACAGTTGTTACTGCTTCTACCCTGCCGGTAAACTTACTGCCAATTATACTTTCATGAATAAACTCATCACCCTTTTTTAATTTTCCTTTTGCGAACCACTGCGCCATTCTTGCAGAAGTGCCGGTACCACAAGGCGAACGGTCAATTGCTTTATCACCATAGAACACAGCATTTCTTGCAGAAGAAGTTTTATCCAGTACTGCACCCGTCCATAAAATATGAGAGCATAAATTAATAGTTGGATTTTCAGGATGCACAAATTGATGCTCTTCATTAATTCTTTTCCTCATCACACGGCTCCAGCTTATCAATTGATCAGCTGTATACTTTTCAAGTCCTTTAAAGTTTTCCTGTGCATCAACAATGGCATAAAAATTTCCACCGTAACTAACATCAACTTTTAATTTACCAAGGTCCGGACATTCCACTTCAATATTTTGCGCAGAAAGAAATGATGGAACGTTGGTAAGTTTTACAGAATCTACTTTTACGTTATTTGATTTAACTTCTCCATCAATCTTCTCCATTTTCTCCCCCGTTGTGAGAGAGAGAGGGGGCTTGGTTTTATATTCAATCATCACCAAACCTGCAGGAGTTTCCATTCTTACCACACCCGGAATTTTTGGAGTGAATAATTCTTCTTCTATTGCAATTGTAATTGTGCCGATAGTTCCATGCCCACACATCGGTAAGCATCCGCTTGTTTCGATAAATAAAACAGCAATATCATTTTGAGGATCATGAGGCGGATATAAAATACTACCGCTCATCATATCATGTCCACGTGGTTCAAACATAAGCCCCTTGCGTATCCAGTCATACTCTCTTAAAAAGTGCTGGCGTTTTTCACTCATGTTATTCCCATGTAACACAGGGCCCCCTTCTCTAACAAGTCTCACAGGGTTACCGCAGGTATGTGCATCAATGCAATGAAAAATTTGCTTCACTAAAAATTATTTTAAACATTCAAACCATCCAAAACATTTGTACCCTGCAAAAAATTAGCGATGGTAAAAAAAAATAGGTTGCTTAATATATTCTTATAAAGATGATCTTGTTAGTTCATTATTTATTGTTCGCCAGATGCCTGAAGGATTTTCATTTTTCAACTCATCAGGCAGCAAGTGGCTACTCCAGTTTTGAAAACAAATAGGCCTTGCAAAACGTTTGATACCATCACCGCCAACAGATGTAAAGCGACTGTCAGTTGTTGCAGGAAATGGGCCGCCATGATGCATGCTTAAACAAACTTCAACACCTGTAGGCACACTATTTAAAATAAAACGTCCGCAGATATTTTTTACAGCCTCTACAAATTCATCATTAGCATAAACATCATTTTCTGTTGCCATTATTGTGGCCGTTAATTGTCCTTCAAGGTTCCTTGCAACTTCAGTCATTTCTTCTTTGTTCTTACAACGAATTATAATTGAATAAGGTCCAAAAACCTCCTGGTGCAAAACAGGATTATTTAAAAATGCTTGCCCTGTTGCTGATGCAATTGTAGGAGTTCCCTGATTTTCTGTTGCAGCTGTTTCACTTATGCTAACCGTTGTAACATCCTGCTGCGACAAAGCTTTTTCTTTTTTGTCAGCATACGCTTTTGCAATGCCGGGGTGTAGCATAGTTGCAGGCTTCACATTTTTTATTTCTTCAGAAAGTATTTTAATAAAATTCTGCAGCGCTTCACATTCGATACCAATTATCAGCCCCGGGTTGGTACAAAATTGTCCCACACCAAGCGTGATAGAACCGGCATACATCCTTGCAATATCAGTTGATGATTGTTCTAATTTTTCAGGTAGTAAAAAAACTGGATTGATACTTCCCATTTCTGCAAAAACAGGAATAGGTTCTTTACGTTGATTGCCCCAATCGAATAATTGTTTACCCCCCAAATAAGAACCCGTAAATCCAACAGCTTTTGTGTGCGGATGCGTAACTAGTTGTTTGCCCACTTCAATAGCTCCATGTACGTGCGCAAAAACTCCATCAGGCATTTTACATTTTTTTGCAGCTTTTAAAATTGCATTTGCTACAATTTCCGAGGTCTCTGCATGTGCTGGATGTGCTTTAATTATTACAGGGCAACCTGCAGCAAAGGCGCATGCAGTATCTCCGCCGGCAGTTGAATATGCAAATGGAAAATTGCTTGCACCAAAAACCACAACAGGACCTAACGGCACTAACATTTTTCTTACGTCAGGCTTTGGGGGAGTCTTTGCAGGATCAGCAGTATCTATTCTTGCTTCCAGCCAGGTGCCTGCTTCACATGCAGCTGCATAACTATTTAACTGGAAAATCGTTCTTGCTCTTTCTCCACGCATTCTTGCTTCGGGTAAATTTGTTTCTCTCATCGCAGTATGGATCAATTCATCTCCACAATCTTCCAACTCAACAGCAATTGTCCGCATAAAATCTGCACGCTGTTGTAATGATAATTTCCGGTATCGATGAAAAGCGGTCCATGCTTTATCCATCACAACATCTATTTCTTCATTTGTTGTATCGTTGTATTTCATTTCAAAATAATTATGTTTTCAAAGTTCCTATTCATCCGGATCTAGAGGATATCCGGTAGAGCAGGCCTTGTTGCAATACCATCATTAATAATTTTTAAAATTCTTTCTCTTTCTTCACCTGCAATTGTAAGTCTTGGAGGTCTTACGGTTTCTGTTCCAATCCCTGCCTGTGCTTCTGCAAGTTTTATATATTGTACAAGCTTAGGATGAATATCAAGCTCCAGCAAAGGCATAAACCATCGATAGATTTTTCTTGCTTCTTCAATTCTTCCGGATTTCACTAATCGATAAATTGCAACAGTTTCTTTTGGAAAAGCACATACCAATCCGGCAACCCAACCATCTGCACCCAAACATAATTCCTCCATAGCAAGAGGATCAACACCGCATAAAATTTTATACCTGTCGCCAAAGCGGTTTATCATTCTTGTAACATTAATTACATCACGCGTTGATTCTTTTACTGCAGTAATATTTTTGCATTCCTGCAGTTCGTCAAACATATCCAGTGTAATATCAATTTTGTAATCAACAGGATTGTTGTACAGCATTATTGGCAGATCAGTAGAATTTGCAAGTGTTTTAAAATAAGTTACTGTTTCCCTGTGATCACTTTTATAGCGCATTGGAGGCAGCAGCATCAAACCTTTAGCACCCCATTCTTTTGCATATTTTATTTGCTTTAATCCTTCATTTGTTGATCCTTCTGCAATGTTTACAACCACAGGAATTCCATTACATTTCTTTACTGCAAATTTTACAAGCTCTTCTTTTTCTCCGGTGGTTAATACACTTGCCTCACCTAAACTTCCGCCTAATACAATACCATCAACGCCTGCATCAATTTGAGCGGCGAGATTTTTCTCAAACATTGGCAGATCAAGTTTATCCTCTACAGTAAATTTTGTTGTAAGTGCAGGAAAAATACCTTCCCATTTGATCGACATAGTTCTTAAAATTTTTCACAAACTACGAATAGAAAATTGAATCTGAATTACTGCTGATAGTGTTAAGCTTTAACTAATAAGGATACGGTGAAAAAAGTGTAATCTCTTTTGCTAAACTTTCACATTTCATGGGCTACCAATAGCATCATTTTTGACGTATATAAAGTATAAAACAAAAGGAGTAAAATATGAAAACATTAAAAGCATTTTATGTAATGGTATTAGCTGTTGGCGGCATGTTACTATATAGTTGTGGAACTTCTGCACACATAGAAAAAGATGAGGCCGCAAATTTTAAGAATTACAAAACCTATGCGTGGCTTGATAAAGAAAATAAAGAACAAGTTCGTAATGAGATCGCAGCGCAAAATCTAAAATCTATTGTGAATGATGAACTGCAAAAGAATGGGTTCAGGGAAGTAAAACATTCCCCTGACCTATTGATAAGCTATGATCTTTTGGTGGAAAAAAGTGTAAAAGAGCAAAGCGATCCTGTGTACAGCAGGCCTTATTCAAGGGTGTATTTTAATCCATACACACGCAGGTATGGAAGCATTTATTATCCTTC
>JBKJSX010000164.1:0-3191 GCA_046594375.1 Chitinophagaceae bacterium | reverse complement strand
GGCGGAGGAACAGGAGGAACAGGAGGAGTTGGTGGCGCAGGCGGCAAACTTAATTCGGGCAATACTGCTTTTTCCGGTGGTACAGGTTGCACCACTTTTATTTCAGGCACAGGCGGCGGTGGCGGTGGTAACCGGTGTTGTTTGTTTTGAGAAAATGCTGTCGAAAAAAATAAAAGCATCATCCATGTAATTCCAATTTTTAATTGTTTCATAATTAAGATTTTTGATATGATGCTGCAGCCGTAAAAATCCATAAATTTTTTTACATCCTATTCTTATTTACATTATTTTACGTATTCAAAACCTACGCTTATGAGTACAACTGATCTCGCAATCATCTTAGAATGTATTGATGGCAATGATGACCGTCTTAAAATTGAGATTGATAACAACACAAGCATTGCCATAAATAACTGTGGCGGAAAAAACAGTAAAGAAATAAAAGAACTTAAAACTCATTCGGGTGAGATCATATTTACCAATAACAATGGTATCATGCATTTTGATGCATCCGGCTGCAACGCACCTATAAAACTTAATGGAAATGTTGCATCAATAGGTAACATTCTTCCCAATGACTTACTTCGTATCGGTAATTCTATCTGGCGATCAAATAAAGTTGTTGAGCCTGGCATTGCTACTTTAACTCCCGGCGGACAGAAAAATTTCACGCAACACTTCAGCAGTTTTATAGGTTTGGAAGGCTTAAAAGATTTTAAGCTTAAACATATTTTTTCCGAGGTGTTTAAAAAACACAGTCTTGTAGATATGGAAGAGCAGTTGGTTACCGGAACTTCAAAAAATATTCCGGCCATTACTGAGATAGAAGTGGGATGGGCAAGGCCATGGTTATTTGCACGCTTGCTTGTAGTGTCTGCCGTGCTGATAGGATTAATGATAATAGGTTTCAGGATGTTCACAAATCCCAAGATCGTTCCGGGGCTTATGTTTGTTGGCGCCTTTGCTATGCCGCTTGCAACACTTATTTTCTTTTTGGAAATGAATGCCCCCAGGAATATTTCTATTTTTCTCGTGATGTTCCTTGTGTTTGTAGGAGGCTTTGCTTCTTTATTTATGACATTGGTATTAAGTAACCCATTAGAGTTTATTTATAAAACTTTTGGCGCCGCCGGCGCACCATTTATTGAAGAACCAATGAAGTTATTGCTCACCGTACTTATTGTAGGCAGTTTTATAAGATATAAATGGATACTTAACGGGCTCCTTCTGGGGGCTGCTCTGGGCGTAGGTTTCGGAGGTTTTGAAAGTGCAGGCTATGCGTTCGACGCAATAATAAATCCTTACCTGGCCGGGAAGAATGTATTTGATTTTGATGGAGTTGTAGACAGTGTTTTGTTACGCGGTTTGTTAGCGCCCTTTATGCATGTTGTGTGGACAGCCAATGCTGCCGGGGCTTTATGGTTGGTTAAAGGCGACAGAAAATTCTCCTGGAATATGTTAGGCGACATGAGATTTCTCCGTGTTTTTATTTCAAGCTTTGCTTTACATTTTATATGGAACAGTAATTTTAGCCTGGTGAGAATACCGGTATTTGCTGATGTAAAATATCTCATCCTCGGTTTTATATCCTGGACGATCTGCTTTATGTTGGTACAGGCCGGACTAAAACAATTGAACGAAGCAAGAAAACTGGAGATTGAAAGATTATCCGTAAACTAGCGTAGGGTTTTCTTTCTAATTTGTTATTCCTTCTTAATTATTTCTTATTTAAATAAAAGCACAAACCCCTGTAAAAGGGGTTTGCTATTCTGTTGGCTTGGGTAAACTCTCTTTAAATCAGTGAGATTGCTTTCCGTGAAAACCTATTCGTTCTTCTCAGGGATCTATCAATTAGTAGTGGTAAATGAGTGTTGGAAATTAACGCGGATGTGGATCTCTACTTCCTTTGACAATCAATTGTATCCAAATGCTGCATGGGTGGATTTGTGAAATCATTTTTTATTTATTGCTAAGCGCTAAATTGCAGCATGTTTTCTATTGCTAAAAAAGAGCTGCACCAGTTTTTCAGCAGCCTGACAGGATATATTACAATCGTTTTATTTTTATTGGTGAATGGCTTGTTCTTATTTGTTTTAAAAGACAGTAACATTTTTGATTTTGGTTACGCCACACTTGATAAATTTTTTGAGCTGGCGCCGTGGATATTTCTCTTCCTGATCCCGGCTATCACTATGCGTTCGCTCTCTGATGAATTCAGAACAGGAACTTTTGAAATTTTACAAACCCGCCCATTAACCAAATGGCAGATAGTACAGGGAAAATATTTTGCAATTCTAACAGTAATTCTTTTCTCCCTCCTACCTACATTAATTTATGTGTTTACAATTAAATCTCTCTCTGCAGGTGGTGGCATTGATACAGGCGGCATAACAGGTTCGTACATTGGTTTATTTTTTTTAGCCGCGGTTTTTTCTGCGATTGGTTTGTGCTGTTCAGGATTTACAAGCAATGCGGTGATCGCTTTTTTAGTAAGCGCTTTTGCCTGCCTCATTTTATATTTTGGATTCAGCGCAATAAGCCAGTTACCAATGTTGCAGGGCAGGGCAGATTACTATGTTGAAATGCTTGGCATAGATTTTCATTATCGCAGTATAAGCCGGGGAGTGATTGATACAAGAGACATTATTTATTTTATCAGCATTATATTTTTCTTTTTGATGCTTGCTGTAAAAAACCTGCATAAAAAATAACCGTTACTCTATGAGATCGATTGTAAATAAAACAGGCAGGTGGTGGTGGATACCGGTGATACTAATTTTGTTACTGCTAAATTTTGGTGCGGCGCAATTGCATAAACGTATCGATCTTACCAATGAAAAAAGATTTACTATTTCTTCTCCCGTAAAAAAACTGTTAACCAAACTTGATGATGTTGTGCAGGTGGATATTTTTTTAAAAGGTGAATTTCCTTCAGGGTTTAAAAGGCTTGCTGCATCTACGGCTGATCTTTTACAGGAGTTTAAGGAATATAGCAGAAATACCATTCAATTCAGGTTTATTTCTCCTGATGAACAAATGGATGGTACAGATAGAACGTATGCTGATACATTAATTGCGCTGGGAGTACAACCTATAAATTTAAAAGTTCAATTAAAAGCGGGCGAGCAATCACAATTTATTTTCCCTGCGGCATTAGTACATTATAAAGAAAGAGTACAGGCTGTAAATTT
>JBKJSX010000278.1:0-10080 GCA_046594375.1 Chitinophagaceae bacterium | reverse complement strand
GTTGTCACTCATGGTAAGCATCAGCATCATTACTTTGCTCAATTCTACCTGTTCATTATTTTTAAATGATCCTAACAGATCAACTCCGGCATACAATAATGAATCTTTATAAGTTAGTGTTTGATGATATTGCAATTCTCCTCTGTTCATCTTATCCATAACTCCCGTTAGTATCGGTATTTTAACCATACTTGCCGTTGGAAAAATAGTATCAGCATTTAGGGATACGATCTTATTGGTTCTGAGGTTTTTTACATACACCCCCATCTCCCCATTAAAACCCTTTATCAATTCCTCAATTTGCCTTTGCAATGGCTTGTTTATTTTAGGCTTTTGACCATTTGCAATTAACATATTTCCGATCAATAAAAAACATACTAAGATTGATTTCATACCGTAGAATTTTTTTAAAAGTAGGAGAAATTAATCAGCTTTTTACCTCCCACTCATAAAATTATCCTGCCGTTCATCTATTAAAGCAAAATTATCCCGGACCAGTAAAAATCACCAAAAGTCAATACTGGTAAGGGTTCATCCAAGACATGGGTTACATTACACAACCAGCTACTATAAAAAATATGGTATTATGTATTGCATAGTATTAAATTAGTTGTTATCTTTGGTTAAGAATTAAGAAAATCAGCCAAAAAAAAAGATCTCATGAATATAGATAACACAGCAAGCCAAATGAGAAAAGGAGTATTGGAATTCTGTATTCTTTCCATAATTCAATTAGGTGAAGCTTACCCTTCAGACATCATTGATAAGATGAAGGCGGCTAATCTAAATATCCTGGAAGGAACATTATACCCCCTCCTTACCCGGTTAAAGAACGCAGAGTTTTTAACCTATCGATGGGTGGAAAGCAACAGTGGACCTCCAAGAAAATATTTTATGCTCACAGAAAAAGGAGCAGCATTTTATAAAGAGTTAGAGGCGACATGGATGGAGCTTGCCAATGCTGTGGAAATGATTACCGGGGATAAGAACACTAATAAAACTTCAACTTCAACAAACCAATAAAAACAACTGAGATGAAAAAAGTAATTAATATTAATTTCCAGGGTAGGGTGGTTCCAATTGAGGAAACATCATATGATCTGTTGAAACAATATACCGATAGCCTGAGAATTTATTTCGCAAATGAGGAAGGTCGTGATGAAATCATTAATGATATTGAAAGCCGCATCGGTGAACTTTTTCAGGAGCGTATTAAAAACGGCGCAACCTGTATTACTGATGATGATATCAATGGTATTATAAATAATATCGGTCGCCCACAGGAACTTGCTGATGCTGAAACCTCTGCTGATAATTCTTATACTAATAGAGGCCAGGATGCAAAAGGCGAATATCAGCAAACTGCTTTTATCCCTGGTAAAAGATTATACCGCGATGCCAACAATAAAGTGCTGGGTGGCGTGTGTAGTGGTATTGCGGCGTACTTTAATATCGAACCAATAATCGTTAGGCTTATATTTATTTTTTCCGGGATAGGATTTTTAGCATATATCTTACTATGGGCTTTTGTACCCAGCAGCGATACAGTGCAAAATGGTGTGCGCAAAAGAATGTACAGAAATCCTGATAACAAAATAATTGCAGGTGTATGCAGTGGTATTGCCAGCTTCTTTAATATTAATGTGTGGATACCAAGAGCTATTTTTCTAATTCCTTTCATTTCTATCTTCTTCAGGTGGACTCATTTTGGTCCGCTATCTTTTCCAAATTTTCTCAGTTTTTCTTTTAGTCCCGGCACGTTATTGATCTATGTTATTCTCTGGCTTGTAATACCAGAGGCAAGTACAACATCAGAAAAATTAGAAATGAAGGGAGAAAGAGTTGACCTTAATTCAATAAAAAATTCAGTTAAGGAAGAGATGAAAGGTGTAAAGGAAAGAATAACTGTAGCAGGAAAAGAAGGAGCAGAATATGGCAAAAAAATGGGAGACGAATTTGTTCATGCAGCTAAAAGAACCCGAACATCTTTGGGTGATATCATTGTTGTATTGGTTAAGATATTTGTATACTTCCTGTTAGGCATATTCGCTTTGGTTTCGTTTGGTTTCGCAATTGCAGCAACGGGTTTATTCCCTTTCAAAGATTATTTAATAAGAGATGGATGGCAAAACTTTTTTGCATGGGGTACACTTTTATTCTTCATCTATGTTCCCGTGATTGGTATTATTACATGGCTTATAAGAAGGATAGCTAAAATTAAAAGCAACAGCAAGATGATGAGGATTGGTATCATCAGCCTGTGGACGTTGGGATGGGTATGTTTTATATGCCTGATCGCTTCTCTTAGCAAAGATTTTAGAAGCATGAATAATATTAATGAAGAAAAAATAGGTTTGGTAAATCCGTCAGCCAATATGATGGAAGTATCTTACAATAACCAGGGAAGAAATAACCGTTTTAAAATAGAGCCATTCGGAAGCATGTATGAAGATACCGCGTACGTGGATAATGTAAGTGTAAGAATTGTAAAATCAATCAACGACAGCTTCCAGGTTACCATTACCAAATTTGTTAACGGACGTACAAGACATTATGCAGATACCCTTGCAGCTCTTATGACGTATAATGTTTCGCAAAAAGATTCTACATTATTATTAGGCAGGGGAATTCCAATTACAGAACAGGACAAGTTCAGAAACCAGCATATAGTAGTAACAATCGCAGTGCCGGTGGGTAAAATGATTACGATAAATAAAAGACTTGGATGGGGCAACTGGGAACGTTTTCAATTTCCCTGGACAGAAAATGGTGATGACTACGATTGGGAAACAGAAAGCTATTCATGGTATAACCACCAGGGCGAAACGCTTGTAATGAAGGAAAATGGATTATATACATTGGATGGAAAGCCAGCCAATGAAGGACGAAGCCGCACAAGAACTATTTATAAAAAAGTAGGTCCTAATAAAATAAAAGTTACAGTAGATGATGGTGATGAAAGCGATAACACAAACCCCGGATACCGTTACGATGATACACAAAAATCAATTGACTCCTTAAAGGTTGTAAAGGAAAAGCAGATTCAAAAGATGAAAGATTCATTGCAAAAGAAAAAAGAAGAACTTGAAAAGAAGCTGCAAAAAATTGAGCAGAATGCAAATGCCGATGCAATAATTGGAAAAAAATTTGATTTCATTATGAGTATATGATCAGCATTCAAAAATAGTTTCAATAGTTAAGTTGAAGTTGAAACAAAGCGGAGGCTCTTGCGAAAGCGGGAGCCTTTTTTGATTAGGATTAATTGGATAAAAAGATTGTAGGATTGCGAGGCTTAATAAAATAATCCTATCATCTTTTAATCTTATAAATCTTAGTTCAGACAATTATCTTTGCACCCTAAAAATGCTTAATGAAAAATACACCCTTCACACAAAAACATATTGCACTTGGGGCTAAGATGGCTGAGTTTGCAGGATACAATATGCCCATAAGTTATACAGGCATCAATGATGAGCACGCTGCAGTTCGTAACAATGCCGGCGTTTTTGATGTGAGCCACATGGGCGAATTTATTTTAAAAGGAGACTATGCTTTGGACCTGATACAAAGAATAACCAGTAACGATGCATCAAAGCTATCAATTGGAAAAGCGCAATACAGTTGTTTTCCAAATGCCGATGGAGGAATTGTAGATGATCTTATTGTGTATTGTATCGAGGAAAATAAATCTTACATGCTTGTAGTAAATGCAGGCAACATTGATAAAGACTGGAACTGGATAAAACAACATAATACAAAAGATGTGGAGATGCACAACATCTCTGATAAAACATGTTTGCTTGCCATACAGGGACCAAATGCAACAAAAATATTACAAGCACTTACGGATGTTGATATCATGAATTTAAAATATTACACTTTTGTAAAAGGAAAATTTGCCGGCGTGGAAAATGTTTTAATAAGTGCTACCGGTTATACAGGTTCAGGCGGTGTTGAAATTTATTTTGAAGATAAAGATGATGATGCAGATAAAATATGGGAAGCAATTTTTAATGCCGGTGCTGCGCAGGGCATAAAACCAATTGGGCTTGGTGCAAGGGATACCCTGCGATTGGAAATGGGTTACTGTCTTTATGGAAATGATATTGATGATAAAACTTCGCCTTTAGAAGCAGGGCTTGGATGGATAACAAAGTTCACAAAAGATTTTACAGCCAATGAATTTTTAGAAAAACAAAAGTCCGAAGGTGTAACACAAAAATTAGTAGGACTTGAAATGGTGGAAAAGGGAATACCGCGTCATGATTATGAGATAAAAGACCACATAGGCGCTGCTATCGGAAGAGTAACCAGCGGCACGCAATCCCCATCGCTTGGTAAGGCTATTGCGATGGGCTATATAAATACAGCATATTCCCCCATAGGCCAGCAGGTATATATAAAAGTTCGTGATAAATTATTAATTGCGAAGGTGGTTAAAATGCCATTTGTATAATGAAACAAACAATAATTGTAAGCAGTAAAAAATAAAAATCTGAGCTCTCAATCTTTAAATAAGCCCACACTATTTACCTCCCTCTCTCCGGCGTTATTAAATTTATATGATGTTAGCAGCAGCATCGTTGTTATCATCGATGTTTTGCGGGCAACATCAACCATTGCAGCAGCATTGCACAATGGCGCTAAAAGTATTATTCCTGTAGATAGTGTTGCCGAGTGTATAAGGCTCGGTAAACAAATGGAAGTGATAACCGCTGGCGAACGCGACGGAAAAATTGCAGAAGGATTGGAATATGGAAATTCTCCTTTCACATATCCTTCCGCATTTATTAAAGGAAAAACTTTAGTGCTTACTACAACTAACGGAACAAAATTGTTGCACATGGCTTTATCAGATAATGCAAAAGCGATCATCACAGGGTCGTTCCCTAATTTATCAGCAGTTTGCAATTATCTTATTGAACAAAAACAAAATGTTATCCTTGCCTGTGCAGCATGGAAAGACAAGATCAACCTTGAGGACACCTTATTCGCAGGTGCGGTTATTAACAGGATAAAAGAAAATTTTTCTATCAATTGCGATGCATCTATGATAGCACAAAACCTTTATGAAGAAGCGAAAGATGATCTGTATGAATTTATGAAGAAGAATAATGCATCACATTATCACAGGCTTACCAATTTCGGTCTTGAAAAAGATATTCGCTATTGCCTAACGCCTGATGGTGATAATGTTTTACCTATCTACCAGGATGGGAGATTGATCGCAAAAACTTTATAACATCATTGCAATGGAATTGCATATTCAATAAAAAATAAATTTAAAAGTAAGAGGTTTTATACTTGAAAATTGAGTGTTGAAAATTGATTATTGAGTGTTTTTAATTTTAATATTCAACACTCAACATTCAATAATCAATGCTCAAGTAAGGTAAATGAATTTCAAAAAAACGATCTATAAAATAACGCATTGGGAAACATGGCCCTACCGTATAAAATATATTCCTCTTATTCCTGCATGGCTATGGTATTGCCTGCGCTCCGGATCATGGTGGTTTTTCACACCCTCAAATCCTTCACTAACTTTTGGAGGTTTTGAAGGCGAAGGCAAAAAAGAAATGTATGATCAATTGCCGCCCGGAACGTATCCTAAAAGTATTTTTATATCTCCCTCAATTTCTTTTGATAAAGTTTTGCGATTGATCAATGTAAATAATTTTCAGTATCCATTTGCAGTAAAACCCGATATAGGCACAATGGGTTTTATGTTTAGAAAAATTGATAACACAGATCAGTTAAAAAAGTACCATAGCAAAATGCCGTCTGATTTTATTATCCAGGAACTGATAACATATCCTTTGGAGGTTAGCGTTTTTTATTATCGTTTTCCCAATGAACAAATTGGCACAATTACAGGATTTTTAAAGAAAGAATTTTTAGAGGTGAAAGGTGATGGAGTATCAACCTTATGGCTGTTGATTCAAAATTATGATCGTGTGCAATTCAGGCTTGATGAGATGAAATCAAAACATGCACATAAGTTGGATCAGGTAATTTTTAATGATGAAATCTATATTTTATCACAGGCACTAAACCTTAGCCGTGGTGGAAAACTCGTAAGCCTTGAGCATGAAAAAGATGAGCGGTTATTAAAAGTATTTAATGAGTTAAGCTTGTATACAAAACAATTTTACTATGGACGATACGATATAAAATGTACATCAGTCGAAGACCTGAAGCAGGGAAAAAATTTCTCAATATTGGAATATAATGGCAGCGGAGCTGAGCCGCATCATGCATATGGAAATGGGAATACCTTATGGCAGGCACAAAAAATATTTCTTCATCATTGGAGAATATTATATCAAATATCAAAATACAATCACATGCACGGCATTCATTATTGGAGCTTTAAGAGTGGATGGAAATTTTTAAATGCAGCAAGAAAAGAATACAACATGCTTAAAGTAATTGATGCGCAAACAGAGTTGTAACCTTTCCTAAGTGGTCAGTGGGGACACAAACTACGGCAATGCCTCGGTAGGTGTCCTCACCGACCGAAAGAATTGTAGTCCGTTATCGTTTTAATTAATTTAGAAAAAGTTATTGCGGCACACTTTTTAGTCATAAAAGATTTATGTTATTGCAAACACAAAATAGCGCAACAACCAAACAGGTGGCGGTAGAAGAATACATGTCATTTCTTGAGGCTAAAAAATTCCCGTGCATTGCAGCCAAAGCTGCACTTGCAAAAAAAAATGTAAGATGTATGGTAGCCGATAACATGGCATGTCCAAAAGATGATGAAAACATCCTGCAATTTCTTTACGAATTTGTTGATGAGTACAGGGAATCAAAAGATTTTTATCACACAGCAACAATTATATTTTCGGGGCCACAGATTAATAATGAAGAAATGTTTGATGAATTATTATGGCAACGGCTGCAGGCATTTGAAATTCTTGATGCACAAAATTATTCATACGATAACCGTGTTGAAGCAGACCCATCTTCTTCAACATTTAGTTTTAGTATTAAGGAAGAAGCGTTTTATATTATCGGCTTGCATCGTGCCAGCAGCAGGCAGGCGAGGCAATTTACATATCCGGCATTAGTATTCAATCCTCACGCACAATTTGAACAACTGCGATCAACAACAAAATACGAGGTGATGAAAAACAAAGTTCGAAAACGTGATATCGCATTGTCAGGTTCAGTAAATCCAATGCTGCAGGATTTTGGAGAATCGTCCGAAGTGTTCCAATACAGCGGCCGGAAATATGATGAAAGCTGGCAATGCCCTTTAAAAATTACGCATGCACAAACTAAACATAATCCCTCCCCGTAGCGGTGTTTCATTTATTTTAAAAAAAGGGCAACAATTAAAAGTTGTGGATATAGAAGGTGAACAGGTCTCCGATCTCATTTGTTATAATTTACATGATACTGCAGAATATCTCTCTTCTGGCAGAACAATTGATTATGCCGAAACCATTTATTTAACTAAGGGTCATCCATTTTATTCAAACAGGAGTAACGTAATGTTTATAATGATGGAAGATACTGTTGGCGTACATGATTTTTTACTCACACCCTGCAGTGCTGAAATGTTTCGTATAACTTACGGGCATACAGAGCCCCACCGCGGTTGTTTTGGAAATCTTTGTGAAGCACTCAAGCCATATAAAATAACTCCCGACAACATACCTACCTGTTTTAATATTTTTATGAATGTACCCGTAGATGCTGTAACAGGAAAAGTTTCTGTACTACCTCCTAAAAGTAAAGCGGGCGATTACGTTATTCTTAAGGCAACAATGGATCTTATAGTTGGTATGACATCTTGTTCTGCAGGCATGAGCAATAACTTTTCTTACAAGCCAATCGGATACCAAATTGAAGAATAAATTTTAGTTTAAATTTAAACAAGGCAATTCAAAAAAAGAGGTGTTTACTTGCAATACTCCTGAATTATTTTTATTTTTAGATTAGCCATTTGGAAAGTTCTTCCTTTCCAAACTAACGATCAAACCTAAATATGGGAACACCAGCTCCATATAACATAAGCCCTCATAATAACAGTTTACCATCAGGAAATCTTTATGAAATGGGCTTTCGTGTAGTAGATCATATTGATGCTATGCTGTCCTACTGGGATAGAAACCAGGTTTGCAGGTTTGCCAATAACGCCTATCTGCAATTTTTTAAAAAATCACGGGAGGACGTCGTCGGAAAGATCACGATGGAAGATTTTAACGGCACTTATCATGAGGCAAATATGCCATTAATAAAAAAAGTACTCAATGGCAAAAAACAATGCTTTGAACGCAGGATGATATCTCCTGCCGGAGTTAGCCTGGATGTAATAATTAAATTTTATCCTGATTTTGCTAATGATGATATAATTGGTTTTTTTATGCATGCTGAGGATATAACGCCCATAAAAAAACGACAGGCCAAAATCCTTGATGTAGAAAAATCAAAAAAAAGAACGATCCTCCGTTCTTTAATTGAAACCCAGGAAATAGAACGCGAATTCATTGCACATGAATTAAGAGACGATGCTGTACAAACACTTGCTTATTGCAAAATGACATTAGCCAATATGACTGCAGGGTTATCGCAGAATATTCATAAAGTAATTGACGATCTAAATGGATTAGGTGTAAATCTATCGCCCAGTATTATCAGTATGATCGGCTTTTGTGCAGGCGTACAGGAATACATTCACAACTTTCAAAGTCAACACCCGGTTAAAATAACTTTTGAATGCCAGGATACTATTGATAACATTTCAATCAATGATAAAATTTCTGTTTTTAGAATAATTCAGGATTACCTGTTAATGTTGGCGAATAATCCTGAAACCGATGTAATAGTTATCTCAGTGGATTATCTTACTCCAAAACTTAGTTTACGAATGACCCATAATACTCCTGATTTCGAATTTTCAAAAACCAGCAAAGAGTTTAAAGATATTGAGAACAGAATTGAATATTATGGCGGCTCATGGCAGGAATTTAAAAATAAAAGAGGAATGGTGTTTTTAATAAACCTTAAAGATGTAACTGTACAAAAATCTGTTGTTCAATAAATCTCCCCGATATTTTTATTGTAAAAAATTTTGAAATTGTTGTTAAGGGTAACAGCAAAATAAAAGTGTTAGCTTAACCCAAAATTATTTGCATGAGTACATCCACACTTTCAAGATCACTCGGCCTTAAGCTTGTAGTAGTTGTAGTTATTGGCAATATTATAGGTTCCGGTGTTTACAAAAAAGTTGCGCCCATGGCTGCTGAATTGCATTCATCAGGTTGGGTGTTAATTACATGGATAGTGGCAGGCATAATAACTTTGTTTGGTGCATTATGCAATGCCGAAGTTGCAGGATTGCTTGCAGAGACCGGCGGAGAATACGCCTACTACAAAAAAATATATAACCGTTTTTTTGCATTTTTATTTGGGTGGAGTTTGTTTACTGTTATTCAGACAGGCGCCATATCTGCACTGGCATATTTATTTGCTGAATCACTTAACAGCATTATTCATTTGCCCGAAGTATTACCCTCATTAGCACATATAAAAATTGCCGGCGTGTTTTCTCCCTTTGCAGATCTAAATGTAAAACTCACAGCCATTGTTCTCATTATCATTCTTAGCTGGATTAATGCAAAAGGTATTAAGGCAGGTGTAGGTGTAAGCACTGCGATATTATTACTTGTTTTTGCAGGAATATTTACCATTATAATTTTTGGGTTTGCCAGCTCACATGCGGATATAAGCCGCATACAATTAACAACAAATAATAATACCCCAATAACCATAAGTGCATTTTTTACAGCAATGTTGGCAGCATTCTGGGCTTATCAGGGATGGGCTGCAGTAGGTTATGTTGGAGGAGAGATAAAAGATGCAAAAAAAAATATCCCTAAAGGAATTGCGATCGGGATTTTTACAGTGATCGCCATATACCTGTTGGTAAATACAACATATTTATCATTGCTTTCTTCAGAAAAACTGGCAGCTATTTATCATTCAGGAATCCAGGTAGCAGCTGTAGAATCGGTAAGAAGTTTTTGGGGAGCCAATGGTGCATTATTTATTTCTGTTTTAATAATG
>JBKJSX010000060.1:0-3465 GCA_046594375.1 Chitinophagaceae bacterium | reverse complement strand
TTCATCACTCCAATAAGTTATACCGCGAATATTATTTAAAATAAAAAACATCCCCTTATTACCAATAGAGTCAACAGGATTAAATACCCATTTTGGTTTTCCGGTACAAGCATCTATAGCAAATAATTTTGCCTGCGGAGAAGTTCCATACAATACACTATCTATAACAATTGGGTTGCATTGTATCTGTGAATGATTTGCTGTGTCCGCATCCTGTGTGTGATACTCCCAGGCTATCTGCAGGTTTTCAACATTGTTTGTATCAAATTGAGCCAGCGATGAGTAATGAATATTTTCTTTAGAGCCACCATAAACCTGCCAGCTATTATACCTATCTGTTTTGCTGTTGCAGGAAAAGAGAAGGAAAAAAATAAAAACTGTTATGTATAACTTACCATACTCTCTCATTATATAAATCTATTAAATTAAATTTATGCCATGCTAATATTTATTAAAAGAAATTCTAAACCAGTCGTGCATAAATCATTTTTCTTTCTCCATGCTTTGTTACTCCTGCAAATTCCGCTATCTGCACAAAATATTAATCCTGAAATTTTACATACAAGGTGGAAGGCCTTTTGGATAGCAGTTCCAAATGAACCTGCAAATGGCTATGGTGTTTACCAATTTAAAAAAAATTTTGATCTTAGAAATAAACCATCTTCTTTTATTATTCATGTTTCCGGCGATAACCGTTATAAATTATATGTGAATGGAAATCCTGTTTCTGTTGGACCAGCACGGGGAGATATTTTTCACTGGAATTTTGAGACAGTAGACATTGCTTCTTATTTACAACCGGGACAAAATATAATTGCTGCACTGGTTTGGAATGACGGAGAATTAAAACCTGAAGCGCAAATATCTTATCGCACTGCATTTATTCTACAGGGAAATTCTTCAGCAGAAGAAATAATAAATACTGATAAAACCTGGCGGTGTAGCAGAGATAAAAGCCATACGCCATTAAATCCTGGATTGATCTATAGCTATTACGTTGCCGGCCCGGGTGAACTCGTGGATATGCATCATTATAGTTCCGGATGGATGAATAGTTTTAATGACACCACCTGGGTTGCAGCACAGCAACTATTCAATGGTGTACCAAAAGGAGTGTTTGACTATACAACAGGCTGGATGCTGATCCCACGAAGTATTCCTCAAAGTGAATTAATAGTTCAAAGAATAAATGAAGTAAGAAAAACTGGCATTCAACTTCCTTCTTCTTTTCCTCAAAGTAAAAATCCTTTTACCATTCCAGCACATACAAAAACAACTATATTATTAGATCAAACTTTTCTTACCAATGCATATCCAACAATAATTTTTAGCAAAGGAAATAATGCAGCCATCTCTTTAAAATATGCAGAAGCTTTGTATATAAATGAAGGTGACAAAAAAGACTGGAGAGCCCAGCATCAAAAGGGAAGCAGGAATGAGACAGAAGGAAAAAGATTTATTGGTAAAGAAGACAGGATCATTTCCAGTGGAGATAATAACCAAAAATTTGAATCACTCTGGTGGAGAACATATCGCTATATCCAGTTACAGGTTGAGACAAAAGATGAAGCACTTGCTATTGATGATATTTATGGAACTGCAACAGGCTACCCTTTTAAGATGAATGCAAAATTTAATGCAGGTGATACAACTTTATCAAAGATCATGGAGGTGGGATGGAGAACTGCAAAACTTTGCGCATTTGAAACATACATGGATTGTCCATACTACGAGCAATTGCAATATGTGGGAGATACCCGTATTCAAAGTTTAGTTTCATTATATAACAGCGGTGATGATAGATTAATGCGTAATGCCATTAGTTTATTAGATGATTCCCGCCTGGCTGAAGGTGTAACTGAAAGCCGCTATCCTACTGCCAATCACCAGGAAATTCCAACTTTTTCTTTATGGTGGATAGGTATGCTGCATGATTACTGGATGTATAGACCTGATGCGGATTTTATAAAAAATAAATTGCCCGGCGAACGGCAGGTGCTTTCTTTTTTTAGTAAATATCAGGAGGCAGATGGCTCTTTAAAAGGTACACCTTACTGGAACTTTACTGACTGGGCAGAAGCAAAAGGATGGCATAATGGAATGGCACCTGTAGGCAAAAATGGAAACTCTGCAGCGCTCGATCTTCAATTGTTATGGGCTTACCAGCTTGCTGCTGAAATTGAAAATAAATTAGGCATGCAGGAGCTTGCAAAAAAATATAAAGCTGCAGCAAATCAATTGCAACAAACCATCCGTAAAAAATATTGGGATGCATCAAAAAAATTATTTGCTGATACACCTGACAAAGATGTATTCTCACAGCATGTAAATAGTTTGGCAATTCTTACCAAAACAATTGCAGATAAAGATGCTTCAGCATTAGCAATAAAAATTATTTCAGACACTGCGCTAACACAGGCAACTATTTATTTTAAATATTATGTACACCAGGCGCTAACCAAAGCAGGATTTGGAAATGATTATTTAAACTGGTTAAGCATATGGAATGAAAATCTTAAACAAGGAATGACCACGTGGGCAGAAATATCTGATATCAATAATACACGTTCCGACTGTCATGCCTGGGGAGCACATCCAAACATTGAATTTTTCAGGACTGTTTTAGGCATTGACAGCGATGCACCCGGCTTTAGTAAAATAAAAATTGAGCCGCACCTGGGCTTATTAAAAAATGTGGGTGGAGAAATACCGCACCCTGATGGAAAAATTGTTGCCAATTATCAATTCCAAAATAACCGGTGGGCTATAAATATAGAATTACCAACAAATACTTCCGGTTATTTATTGTGGAAATCCAAGCGGTATGCATTAAAGAACGGGAAAAATAATTTTAATCTCTGAATTAATAAATATGTTTATAAACATCTTACTCTTAATAATGATAACAACAGGAATCAATGCTATCGCATTCTCTCAAAAAGTAATTCCACTTTATAAAAGGACAATTCCTAATGCTAAAAAAACGGCTGATGAAGAAACAGCACAATCTCTTGGGGATAGAGTTTATAATATCAGTAAAGTAAGCAGGCCAACATTAACTACTTTTTTACCGCCAAAAGAAAAAGCAAATGGAACTGCTGTTATCATTTGCCCGGGTGGCGGTTACAGTGTAGTGTCTGCCCTGCATGAAGGGATGGATGTTGCTGAACGTTTTAACGAAATGGGTGTAGCGGCATTCGTTTTAAAATATAGATTGCCTGATGATACATACATGAACAATAAAGAAATTGTACCCCTGCAGGACGCACAAAGAGCTTTACAGTTTGTGCGGAGCAACGCAAAAAGATTACATATAAACAAAGATCGCACAGGCATCCTCGGATTTTCTGCCGGTGGTCATTTAGCAGCAACAGCCGGCACTCAGTTTCAAAAATCTTACATACCTAATAAACAAAAAATAAATTTACGTCCTGATTTTATGATACTGGTTTATCCTGTTATCAG
>JBKJSX010000250.1:0-21711 GCA_046594375.1 Chitinophagaceae bacterium | reverse complement strand
GGGTATAAGTACTTATATAGGCTGGGGATTTTCACCTCTTTCAATTGCTTTTGTAGTATTCATTTACCTGATAGAAATATTGGTGGCATTTCTCCAGGCGTACATTTTCACAAACCTGACCGCAGTATTTATCGGCCAGGCATTTGAAGGAAGTCATGATGATGTAGATAGACATCATGAAGCCGTTATTGTTTAGTTTTTATTTTTAATTATATAAAACAAGTATCATGGAATTATTTCTTTTAGACGCTTTGGCAAATGCCGGGGGTGCTGTAGGTGCCGGACTTGGTGCCATTGGTGCAGGTATTGGTATTGGCCAGATAGGTAAAGGAGCTTTAGAAGCCATTGCCCGTCAGCCTGAAGCCTCAAATGACATTCGTGCAAACATGATCCTTACTGCTGCATTGGTTGAGGGGGTTGCCCTTTTTGCAGTTATCGTAGGTATCCTTGCGATGTTTGTGTAAAACAATTTTACTACACTCAAAGCACAGGGCGGAGAGTGTAGTATTTTTCTTTTTTAGTTATAAATAAAAAAATAAAACTTTTATATGCAGTTACTTACTCCTGCTTTTGGTTTGATCATCTGGACACTGCTGGCATTTCTTATTGTATTTTTTATTCTTAAGAAATTTGCATGGAAGCCTATTCTTGATTCCATGAATAAGCGTGAAGAAGGCATCGCTGATTCTTTGGCTACAGCAGAGAAAATAAAGATCGAAATGTCTCAGATGAAAAGTGAGAACGAAGCATTGCTTATGCAAGCACGTGAAGAAAGAGCACAGATGCTTAAAGAAGCAAAAGAAACAAAAGATAAAATCATCAATGAAGCAAAGGAGCAGGCAAAAGTTGAGACCAATAAAATTATTGCCGATGCCCAATCTGTAATAAACCAGCAGAAAATGGCTGCTATCACAGATCTTAAAAACCAGGTTGGTAAACTTGTGATTGAAGTGAGTGAAAAAATATTACGCCGCGAATTAAGCAACAAACCAGACCAGGAAAAATACATTCAGCAGTTGGCTGAAAATGTAAAACTGAATTAATTCAACAGAAAGTTACTAATGCAGAACCCACGTTTAGCCATACGATACGCAAAAAGTTTACTTGATCTTGCTCAGGAACAAGGTAAGCTGGAAGAAGTATTCAACGACATTAAGTCGCTTGACAACATTTGTAAAAACAGCCGTGAGTTTGCCAATGTTCTTAAAAGCCCGATTATTAAAGAAGATAAAAAAAATAAGATCATTGAGTCAGTAACGCAAGGAAGGATAAGCCTGTTAACTTCCTCGTTTATAAAACTGTTGGGCAGAAAGGGTAGAGAATCTAATCTTGTTGAGATCATCTCTGCTTTTATTGATCAATACAATATTGTAAAAGGTATTCATAAAGTAAAACTTACAACTGCTGTGGAAGTAAGTGATGCGGTAAAGAATGATTTTATCAGCAAGATAAAAGCTTCTGAAGGCATCGAAAATATTGAATTGGAATCTGTAATAAATGATAGTCTTATTGGAGGATTTGTTTTGGAGATGGAAGGATGGAAAGCAGATGCAAGCATCCGAAGAGATTTGATGGATGTGCAAAAACAATTTTTAAACAACGACTATATTCAAAAGCTTAGATAATTTTTAACTTGGTTATAAAATTTTTATAGTTTTAAAAATTTCTGTGTTATCTTTTTATTGTTATATATAATTGTAAAGTGATAATTTCCCGGCTTAAGAGATTGCATATCCCACTCATGGATGTATTCTCCGGTGGCAGAAATGTCTTCATCTTTTTTCCAACACACCACTCCATTGCTTGATGTTATCTGGTAGTTAGCCACACCGCTTCCTGATGAGGTAAACGCTATCTTCATATTATTTTTTACCGGGTTTGGAAATATTTTTACCCCCGTAATTTCTTTTGTCTCTATGCCTTTTTGTAAACGAATTACATTTGAGTAGCTAACATTGCCAAAGATATTTTTGCCTTTTACACGATAATAAATATCAGTACTTGTGGGCTGATCTAAATAATTTGTATTCGCCTGAGATGCACCTGCTTTAGTAAAATAAGTTCCGTTAGCAGAAGATTCAATTTCAAATGATGATCCGGAATTATTTGAATAATCCCAAGATAATTCAACAGTGGATGTGGTTTTCCATTTACCTCTCAATACAAAATTATTAATAGGTAGTACTATTGCTAAAGATTGTGTCCAGAGGCCACGGCCGTGCGTTGCAGCAACCAGCATTTGATCTGCAGCCCTGTATTTTATCATATCAGTGCGAACTGTGGGGAAAGTAGGGCTGGCAGTCCATGTTGTTGAGGCCCCATTGATAAGTGTTGTGCTCCACACACCTGTTTCTGTAGCTATCCATGCTTTTGTATTGGAAGTTTGATCAAACACAGCCCATCTCACAGGCATGTCAGGCAAGTTACCATCAATACCTGTCCAGCCCGTTCCTCCATTTGTTGATACCCAAACATTCATTACTCCATAGTTGGAAAATGTAGCAATAAGATTATTATCATCACTTCCAACAGCTAAGCAGGAAACCGCACCTGCAGGAAAAGAAGCACCCGCAATACTTGTAGCGGCAGAGCCACTTAAAAAAGTATGGGCATTGTCTATCTTCATCAACTTGCCATTAGTTGTTCCAAAGTATAATCTGTTGGCAGCATAAGGGGAAACGGTTAATGTGCTTATTATACTTCCTGCTAAGTTGCTTACTGAAAGTATGTCTGCCCCTGCAGGGAACCCGGAACCAAAATAATAACTTCCCGCTGGGGTTGATTGTGCTGTTGACCATCGGAAGAATTCACCTGCATCAGAACCGGCATACATGATATTTGCTGTATTATCATAATCACTTGGATTAATGAAAGACCCAAAGTCTGTTCCCGGAGAAGTTCCTTTATAAAAATTTACTGCTGACCAATTGCCTCCACCATTTACACTTCTTCTATACCTGTTGCGTATATAAGATCCGAATTGGTATAAAGATTCATCTTTGTCAATATGAACAAAAGCTCCATCGCCACCTGTAACCTCTGTAGTTGTATTTAATCCCGGTGTTGTAAATTGGTGACATCCGTTATCCTGCGCTCCTGCAATAAAGTAATCGTACGAAGTAGGATGAAAATCGCAGGAATAAAATTGTTTGATATTTAAACCTGTATTTCTATCCGTGAAGGTTACACCCTGATCGGCAGAATAAAATAAACCACCATCTGTACCAATCAATATTTCATCGTTGGCAAACCATTTTATGGTTTGTATGTCAGCATGAACATATTGTCCCGTAGGACCTACACCCTGCACCCAATCCGATGCCTGGGTCCACGTGGCACCGCCATCAGTTGTTTTGTAGAGGTCCAAACTTCCTACAATTACATTATTTGCATTGGTGGGATTTACATCTACTGATAAACAGTACCAGCCTTGTCCATTAGAAAAAGCAGTGTTACCTGAATTGGGTGGTGTTGTAGTGGTGGTAGCCCAATGCGCACCACCATCTATAGATTTATAAACATTATTAACTATTCCGGATGAACTGGATGGCACTGCATACAAAGTATTTCCATTGCATGCGAGTATGCAATTCATGTTGCCTGCAAGTGTTTCGGGTAAATGTGCTGATGCAGGGTTTCCGGATGATGTCCATCCGGCCGAAGTTACTGTTGATGGAATATCTGTATACCTGTAACCCGGAGTTGATGAATCATAGTATCCTGTACACACATGAAACCTGCCTGTAGAACTAATTACAAAATCTGCAACTCTCGTATCAATACCACTGGGCGAAATATTTGTAAAGGAAGTTCCACCATTGATGGATCTGAATAAACCGCTTGAACCGCCACCTGTATTGCTGACAATTGTTCCGACATATAAATTTCCTGATGCATCGCACAAAAGTTTTGATACATTAAAATAGGTTGTTGTTGCTGTGAGTTGATTCCATGTTATACCGTGATCAGTGGTTTTCCAAACTCCGCCACCTCTTATCGCATCTATATTAAAAGTTCTTTCTCCTGAACCGAAATACATTGTATTGTTGTTGGTTGGATCCTGGCAAATACTTCCAATTGCCATATTTGTAAAAAAATCATTTACGGGTACCCATGTTGCAGGAGATGTTTTAAAATTAGTCGTCTTCCATAAACCACCCCCAATTCCACCTGCCCATACTGTATTTCCTGATGCATCAGAAAGATCTACCCAAATAGCTTTCATTCTACCGGATGCAACAGCTACTCCACCATCTCTTTTATTTCCATTGCTTACTCCCACAATATCTGCTGTAGGCCCTCTTTCAATCCATGAGGCTGCAGTTGTACGGCTGCGCATTGCACGTTGCTTGCTTTGCTCGGCCAGGTCGTATGCCAACTTTAATCTTTCCTTTGGTACATATCCTAAAGCTGGATCTTTTGTTCTTTCAAACTCAAATTGTTGCGCTGCTGCTGCTTCATTATACATATCTTTTCCCTCTTCTTCATTTTCATCATCATCATCCTCTATAAATGCTATTTTTTCAGAATTTTTTTCATGATTTTTTTTAAAGGCAAAAAGTATTGTTGCAGTTGCTATTAAGAATAAAAGAACTTTTGCAGTAAAGATCGGGGAGAATTTTTTCATACTGGTCTTCATTAACTGTATTACGCAGAATACACTTTAAGGATTTGGATGTTGACTTTTCAGGTATGAAACGAATAATTATTATTCTCATTGTGTGTAAGGAAAATATTCCAATTTTTTTGCATTGCAACAGTCATCACCTACCTTTGCCCCTCGAAAATAAAATCTTTTCTTATGGTGGATATTAAACCTGATGAAATATCGGCAATTCTTCGTCAACAACTAAGCAATTTTAATGTAGAAGCTAACCTTGAAGAGGTAGGAACCGTATTGCAGGTTGGTGATGGTATTGCCAGAATATATGGACTAAATAATGTTAGTTCCGGTGAATTGGTAGAATTTGAAAATGGTGTAAAGGCTATCGTATTAAACCTTGAAGAAGATAACGTGGGTGTGGTTTTGATGGGAGACCAGGGAGATGTAAAGGAAGGTGCTACTGTTCGTCGTACAGGTAAGATCGCTTCCATTAAAGTGGGAGATGGTTTAGCAGGTCGTGTTATTAATACGTTAGGAGAACCAATAGATGGAAAAGGCCCGATAGCAGGTGATCTTTATGAAATGCCATTGGAGCGTAAAGCGCCGGGTGTAATTTTTCGTGAGCCTGTAAAGGAGCCGTTGCAAACCGGTATTAAAGCTATCGATGCGATGATACCTATCGGACGTGGACAAAGGGAATTGGTTATTGGTGATCGCCAAACAGGTAAGAGTGCTATTTGTGTTGATACGATCATTAATCAAAAAGAATTTTATAAAGCAGGCAAGCCGGTTTATTGCATTTATGTTGCCATAGGGCAAAAAGCATCAACCATTGCACAGGTAATGAAAACACTGCAGGAAAATGATGCTATGGAATACACAACTATCGTTGCTGCTTCTGCATCAGATCCGGCGCCTCAACAGTTTTATGCTCCATTTGCCGGCGCAGCCATTGGTGAATTTTTCAGAGACACCGGTCGTGCAGCATTGATCATATTTGATGATCTTAGTAAGCAGGCAGTTGCCTACCGTGAAGTTTCTCTTTTACTAAGAAGACCTCCGGGACGTGAAGCATATCCGGGTGATGTATTTTATTTGCATAGCCGTTTATTAGAGAGAGCAGCTAAGATCATTTCGAAAGATGAGATAGCACAGAAGATGAATGATCTTCCTGAAAATATTAAGCATCTTGTTAAAGGTGGTGGTTCATTAACGGCCTTGCCGATCATTGAAACGCAGGCTGGTGACGTATCTGCATACATTCCTACAAACGTAATTTCTATCACTGACGGGCAGATATTTTTAGAAGGTAACCTGTTTAACGCCGGTATTCGTCCAGCAATTAATGTGGGTATTTCTGTTAGCCGCGTAGGTGGTAATGCACAGATCAAATCAATGAAAAAAGTTGCGGGTACATTAAAGCTTGATCAGGCGTTGTACCGTGAGTTGGAAGCGTTTTCTAAATTTGGTGGCGACCTTGATGCTGCAACTAAATCAGTATTGGATAAAGGTGGAAGAAATGTGGAGATATTAAAACAACCACAGTTTTCTCCCTATGCTGTAGAAAGACAGGTTGCAATTATTTATCTTGGAACAAATGGTTTGATAAGCGACGTTGCTGTAAAAAATGTAAAAGCTTTTGAGGAACATTTTTTAATGGAAATGGATAATAAATTACCTGACGTTCTTGCTGAATTTAAGAAAGGAAATTTACCTGAAGATGGGATTAAGAAAATGGTAGCTATGGCAAAAGAATTAATTCCTCAATACAAATAAATTTACGGAATCGATATAAAAGTAAAGGAGAGAATTTATTCTCTCCTTTTTTATTGCAATAAATTATTTGTGATTTTTTTGTGTGATCAGAGTTTTATCTCTTCATCAGTTTTATCGTAGAAGTGAAATTCGGTAAGATGGTAATTGCTATTTTGCTTAACGCGGATTTTTTGTTTGTACTTCCAACTCCATTTCAACCTCTTGCTGGGGAAACCTTTAGTTAGGTATGCATATAACATTGGATGTACTTCTACAGTAAGTTCTTTATGCTTTTGCATAAGAAGATAACTTAGGTTCTTTTCTATCTCATCTTCTAAAATTAATGTAGAAGAAATTTTGCCTGTACCTGAACAGCTTGGGCAAACTTCTGATGTGTTGATGGTCATTTCAGGTTTCATGCGTTGCCTGGTGATCTGCATCAATCCAAATTTACTTATGGGTAACACTGCATGCTTTGCACGGTCAGCTTTCATAAAAGCTTCCATCCTCTCAACAAGTTTTTTCTTGTTTTCCAGAAGCTTCATATCAATGAAATCTACTACTATAATCCCACCAAGATCTCTTAGGCGTAATTGCCTTGCTATCTCTGCAGCCGCCTCCAGGTTGGTTTCCAGCGCATTTTGTTCCTGGTTATTACTTACACTTTTGTAACCGCTGTTTACATCTATTACATGTAATGCTTCAGTATGTTCAACAATTAAATAAGCTCCGCTCGGGAGGTTAATGGTTTTTCCAAAAGAAGCTTTTACCTGTTTGGTAATTCCATAACTATCAAAAATTGGAGCTCCATTATTGTGAAAAGAAAGTATCTCTGCTTTATCCGGGGCTATCCTTTGTATGTATGTTTTAGTATCGTTATAAATATTTTTATCATTCACAACTATCTTATTAAAGTCTTCACTTAAAAGATCACGAAGAATGCTGTTTGTTTTTCCTTCTTCACTTAAAATTTTTGCAGGGGGAACTGCACCTTTCAAATTCTTTTGAAGTGTTTTCCATGTATTGATAAGCGCTAAAAGATCTTCATGCAATTCTGCGGTATGTTTTCCTTCTGCAGCAGTACGCACAATAACACCAAAATTTTTTGGCTTTATTGCTTCAATAATTTTGTGTAATCTTTTTCTTTCTTCTGATGAATGAATCTTTCTTGAAACAGCAATAATATCATTAAAAGGAGTTAGCACCACAAACCTTCCCGGAAGAGAAAGTTCGCAACTTAGGCGTGGACCTTTAGCCGCAATGGGTTCTTTTAATATCTGGACTAAAATATTGGGCTTGCCACTTAGCACTTCGGCAATCTTTCCCGTTTTTACGATTTCAGGTTCAACTTCAAATTTTCCAAAATCAAAACCATGCTCTGTTTTATCGTTCATGGCAATATGAGTGAACTTTAAAATTGAGCGAACATATGGACTTAGATCAGTGTAATGGAGAAACGCATCCTTTTCAAAACCCACGTCAATAAATGCAGCGTTTAACCCTGGAATTAATTTTTTTACCTTACCCAGATAGAGATCACCAACTGCAAAATTTGCACCTGCTTGTTCATTATGCAACTCAACCAGCCTTTTGTCCTCCAAAAGGGCGATTTCTACAGCCTGTGGCGCAGCATTTATAATTAATTCCTTGTTCAAATTAAAATCTTTTAATCGAATGCCTTAACGCATGGAAGTAAGCACCTGAGTTCCGAGGCCGGACCTCGGTAAGAAAGAAATTACTTATTTCTTTTTATGACGATTCTTTCTTAAACGCTTTTTGCGTTTGTGTGTAGCAATTTTATGACGTTTTCTCTTTTTACCACAAGGCATAATTCAATTTTTTAATAATTATTTTTAATATTTTATTGCAATGCTTTTATTCTAATATTCACTTCATTGCTATACTTCTGGTTATTCACCAGCTTTTTACTGTATTCGTACCACTTAATCGCATTCACTTTATCCCCTGTCTCTGCATAAACATCAGCTAACCATGATATCGCTTCTAAATTTCCCGGTTGCGCTACTACTACTTTATTTAAACGCATTATAGCTTTATCGTATTGCTTGGAAATAACCCCGCCAATACCAAGGATCATTTGGGCCTTCATGTTGTTAGAATCCTTAGCAGCTACACTAAGTAATTGTTGTATTCCTTTCATGGTTTCGGCAGCGTTTCCACTCATTCCCTTTCCGTAAACGTAACAACTGCCCAGATCAACCTTTAAGTCTTCGTTATCGGAGTTTAACCTGATGGCTTTTTCAAAAAGAACTATCGCTGTTTCGGATTCCCATTCTCTCACTTTCTCGTTTTCCTCCCTCCGCATGCTGTCCAAAATTAAGCGGGCAGCAAAGGTGAGGCTTTTTTCCGAATTATCCAATTTAGAAGCTTCGCTAAGATAGTATGCATAAGGCAGAAAAGACTTAACCGAATCCTTCCAGAAATTGGCTAAATGGATAAAATTATTGTGTGATTGTTGTTTTACATCTCCTCTTTTGATGCTATTCTCCAGGTTTGTGACATATAAAATTTGAGAAGAAGTAAGCGATTGCCTGGCTTTTTGAATAGAATCTGTAATCTTAAAAGTTGCAGTTAATGTTTGTTGTGCATGAGGGAAGCTGCTTTTTTGTAGCTCAATGCTTCCGAATAAAAAAAGGACCGTAATTAATACTATGCCTGCTGTGGTTAAAAAAATTTGTTGCTTCACGAATTAATTTAGGGGAGCAAAGGTAATCACTCCTGCCCTTTTCTTAATTCATTTTTGTTTTTTATATCCTGAACAAATTCTTTAGCTGGTTTAAAAGCAGGAATATAATGTTCGGGAATATTTACAGCTATATTTTTTTTAATGTTTCTCCCTATTTTAGCAGCTCGTTTTTTAGTTATAAAGCTTCCAAATCCGCGGATGTAAATATTTTCACCTTTAGCCAATGATTCTTTTACCTCTTTAAACATTGTTTCAAGAGTTACTAAAACGTCAACTTTAGGAATTCCTGTTTTTTCTGAAATTTGGTTTATAAGATCTGCTTTTCTCATTGTTTTGATAATTACTTAAGTAATAAGAGCCCTTGCTCTTACAAATTTAATAATCTTATTTATAAATCCTAACTCATTGAGAACTAATTTATATTTGATCCGATTGTGTGGCTTGCCCTCCACAAATAAATTTGTAAGAAGGAATAAGCCAACAATATGGATGATGATTAACGAAAGCATGCTTTAATGTTTGCAAAGAAATTTTTTACAAAAGAATTATTAAGATGGAATAAATACGATAATGATCGCGTTATGCCATGGAAAAATGAAAAAAATCCATATAAAATTTGGATCAGCGAAATCATTTTGCAACAAACACGGGTTAGCCAGGGGCTTGAATATTACAACAGGTTTATTAAAAGATTTTCTACACCGAAAAGCATTGCCATTGCACCCGAGCATGAGGTATTTAAACTTTGGGAGGGGTTGGGATATTACACCCGTTGCAAAAATATTATAGCCTCTGCTAAATATATTTCAGAAGAATTACATGGAAAATTTCCTGAGACGTATAAAGATATTTTACAACTAAAAGGTATTGGAAGCTATACTGCATCTGCAATTGCTTCATTTGCTTACAACCTGCCTTATGCTGTTTTGGATGGAAATGTTTTTCGTGTTCTATCCAGGTATTTTGCGATTGCAACCCCGGTTGATGATCGGCAGGGCAACAAGTTTTATGGTGACTTGGCGAATGAATTATTGGATAAAAAATTTCCCGGCGTTTACAACCAATCCATCATGGACTTTGGTGCAACCATTTGTAAGCCGTTGCCATTGTGTGATGAGTGTCCCCTGAAAAGCAGGTGTGAAGCTTATTTGCAGGGTATACAATTGCAGTTGCCTGTGAAAGAAAAAGTGATACTAAAAAAAAGCAGGTGGCTTTATTATTTTGTAGTTGCTTACCGAAATAAATTTTATGTAAGAAAGCGGGAACAAAAAGATATCTGGCAAAACCTTTATGAATTTGTATTGATAGAAACATCAAAGCCAACAACCACAAAAAAATTACTTGCCTCAGAAAAATTCAAAACTATTTTTGCCGGCAAAGAATATAAAATTGAAACTATCTCGCAAGTGTATAAGCAACAACTTACACATCAAACCATAAATGGTCAGTTTATAAATATCTCTGTAAAATTACCGCTAAGGGTAAATAATTATCAATTAATATCTCCAGACGATATAGCACAGCTTCCTTTCCCTAAATTTATCAGCACCTATTTGAAAGATTAAAATGTATCTTTAAATTTGAATAAATAAAGAAAACAAAGGGTAGAAAAGTAGTTCAAATTTTTTCTCCTTATTAATCGCTTAGCAAAAAAATATGACATTATGAGAGGCGTAAACAGGGTTATGTTGATCGGAAATTTAGGTAAAGATCCGGACCTGCAGTTCTTAGAAGGCAATATTGCCGTAGCAAAATTTTCACTTGCAACAACTGAAAGCTACAAAGACAAAAACGGAAAACTGATGTCGCAAACTGAGTGGCATACAGTTGTGCTCTGGCGGGGACTTGCTGAACTTGCCCAAAAATATTTACACAAAGGAAGCCTGGTATATATTGAAGGCAGATTAAAAACCCGCAGTTGGGAAGATAAAGACCACAACAAAAAATTTGCAACAGAAGTAGTAGGAGATAATTTAATTATGTTAGATAAACGCTCAGATGGGGCTCACCCGGGAGGCGGAGATATGGAAGGCATGCACGGAGCAGATTCCGATATTCCTCCAATGGAAGAAGGCACGGAAAAACTTCCTTTTTAATAAACACCTAACACATCTACGTGGTTAGTATCTTTAACTAAAATATTTGTTTTGGATTATCATTCGGCTTTCTCAATTCTTAAATCTTTCTCTATTATTTATTTGGCAATAACTCCGGCTGCAACAACAGTCCTCATTTTTACAGCTTTGGTTCTTGTTGTTATTTCTTTTTTGCTAGCAGGTTCCGAAGTAGCTTTTTTTTCACTTACTTATAAGGATATCAATATGTTAAAAACAAAACGGCGTCCTTCGTACAGGAGGATAGTCACTTTGCTTGAGACACCAAAAACATTGCTGGCATCAATGCTTATCACAAACAGTTTTGTAAACATCGGTATCATTTTAATTTCAAATCTTTTAATGCAGAACTGGATTGATAGCCTGCATATGCATTTTGTAATTGAGTTTATCATTAAAGTTGTGGTGGTAACATCTTTGCTCGTTCTGTTTTGCGAAGTGTTGCCAAAGGTTTGGGCCACGCATCACAACATTTGGTTTGCAGCATCAGCTTCTCTTATCATCGAAATATTCAATAGTATTTTTTTTAGAATAAGCTCACGCATGGTTAAACTCAGTGATAAAATTGAAAGTAAATTTCATTCCGGATTGTCGGGTATGGACAATACGCAACTGGATTATGCCATCGATCTTTTACCCGATCATGAAGCAACATCAGAGGAGAAACAAATTTTAAAAGGCATCCGCAAATTCGGCAATACCACTGTAAAGCAAACCATGCGTACAAGGCTTGATGTAAGCGGCATTGATTATACTACCTCTTTTAAAGATGTTGTAAATAAAGTTGAAGAAATGCATTATTCAAGATTGCCCGTGTTTAAAAATAATCTTGATGAGATAGTGGGAATTTTGCATACAAAGGATCTGCTTCCATATTTAAATGAGCAAACTGATTATGACTGGCATTTGCACATGCGTGCGGTGTTTTATGTGCACGAGCAAAAATTAGTTGAAGACCTGTTGCAGGAATTTAGAAATAAGCGAATGCATTTTGCCGTGGTGGTAGATGAGTTTGGGGGCACATCAGGTATTATTACGCTTGAAGATATTATGGAAGAGATAATCGGAGATATTCATGATGAATTTGATGATGAAATAAGTGGCAATAAAAAAATTGATGACTTCACTTATATTTTTGAAGGCAAAACAATGATAAATGATGTTTGTAAAGCATTGCATTTGCCTATTGAAACTTTTGATAAATTAAGAGGAGATAGTGATTCACTGGCAGGATTGGTGTTGGAAATTGCAGGAGAATTTCCACAGATAAATGAAGAAGTAACAACTGATAACTTTACTTTTATTCCATTAGAAATAAATAAGAACAGGATAGAAAAAGTGAAAGTGAATATTAAACCGGTTGAACAATAGCAATAGACACTTAGCAATGAGCAATAGACAAATAAAAAATTATACAAATTGCAGAAGCCTTTCCTTTTGCCTTTTGCCTTTTGCCTTTTGCTTATTATTTTCAACGAGCTGCAACTCCACTTATACATCAAAACCAAAAGGCTATTTTAAAGTTGATCTTCCCGAAAGAAAATATGTAAAATTTGAGAAAGAAGGATTTCCTTATTCATTCGAATATCCTGGTTATGCAAGCATAGTTAAGGACAGCACTTATTTTGACAGCTCACCCGATAATCCTTATTGGGTTAATGTTGACTTCCCTTCTTTTCATGGAAAAATATTTATCAGTTACAAAACCATAGGGGGCAATTCAGTTTACAAAATAAAAACTAAAGATGGTTATCGTGATTCACTTGGCATAAACAATTTCCAGAATTTGATAAACGATTCTTATAAGCTCACTTTTAAAAATGATGTAAAAGCTTATTCCATCGAGGACAGCGTTATGCATACTTCCAAAAATATAACCGGTATCTTTTTTAAAGTTGGGGGAAGTGTTGCAACATCAAAACAATTTCTCCTTACAGATTCAGTTAAACATTTCTTACGTGGCGCATTATATTTTGATGCGACACCTAATGAAGATTCACTGTCACCGATAAATGCTTTTTTACAGGAAGATCTAAAGCACCTTATCAATACCCTGGAATGGAAGGATAAGTAATGATTTATTTCATCTAAGTCACGCATCTTTACTGTTTATTTTCCTGATAAGATTTGTTTGTTTAGTAAATTTGCCGCTATGATAGCCATTGACAATGTTTTGATAAGTAACGATGTGGTTGATGAGGCATTTGTTTGCGATCTAAACAAGTGCAAAGGTGGTTGCTGTGTTGATGGTGATGCCGGTGCCCCTTTAGAAGATAAAGAACTTAAAGAACTTAATGAAGTGTACGATGCGGTGCTGCCCTATCTTACTGAAGAATCAAAAAGAGAATTAGATCTCCAGGGCAAATATGTTTATGATAAAGAGTTTGGCTGGGTAACACCAACAATAAATTCAAGCATTTGTGTGTATGGAATTAAAGATGAAAGGGGAATTGTAAAATGCGGAATAGAGCAGGCGTATAATGATGGAAAAATCACCTGGAAAAAACCTATCAGTTGTCATCTATATCCTATACGCACAAAAAAAAGTAGCAACGGCAAAACCGAATATGTAAATTATGAACCAAGAGAAGACCTTTGCAAAGCAGGTTGTTCACTTGGTAAAAAATTAAAAGTTCCGGTGTATGTTTTTTTAAAAGATTCCCTTATTAGAAAATTTGGTGCAGACTTTTACGAAGCCTTATGTGCAACTGCAGAACATCAAAAAAATTCAACATTTAATTTAAAAGTCAGTACTACCACTTCTACATGATAAAAAAATATTTCCTATTCATTTCAATAATTTATTTGGTATTTCTTCTCAGCAGTTGCTCAGTTAACCAGGCTAAGATTGATAACAGTCTTAAAAAATATTTCGATTCAGCAAAAGTTGATGGCTGCTTTTCTTTGGTGAATAATCAAACTGGGGCAGTAACTGTTTACAATATGAAGCTGGATACACAGAGGGTTTTACCTGCCTCTACTTTTAAAATTGTCAACTCATTAATTGGCCTTGAAACAGGAAGAATAACTGACGAAAAGATGGTGATAAAATGGGATAGCATTAAAAGGTGGAATGCTGACTGGAACAAAGATCTTACCATGGAAGAAGCTTTTAAAGTTTCTTCCGTTCCATATTACCAGGAAGTTGCAAGAAGAATAGGGAGAGATACGATGAAGCAATGGATAGATACTTTGCGTTACGGCAATATGAATATCAGCGGTCCGATTGATTCCTTCTGGTTAAATAATACTTTAAAAATTTCTCCGGATGAGCAGCTTGGTCTTGTGAAAAAACTATATTTTGATAAGCTGCCATTTCAAAAACGCACGCAGCAAATTGTAAGGGATGTAATGCTGCAGGAAGATAATACTCAATATAAATTAAGCTACAAAACAGGTTGGGGTTTTAATGAACAGGGAACCATCGGGTGGATAGTAGGCTGGATAGAGGAGAACCGTCATGTGTATTTTTTTGTAACGCTTGTAAAAAGCCCTGATAAAAATATTGATATTACTTCAGTGCGGATGAAGATATTAAAAAGCATATTAACCCAATATGGCTTTTTTAAAGGAGAAATGTAATTGTATGAGAGCTTTTATTTTTTGTCTATTTGTGCTATCAGCTTTAATATTTTCATGCAAAGAGAAAGCAGATAAATTAGAAGTAAAAGCCCTTACAGAACTTGATACCGTAAATCTACCCTCGCCTGCTAATCCACCTGCTACAGCATTAGAATATTTGATCACCGATACAACCTTTGGTAAAATAAATAAAACCACCACTTATAATGATCTTGACAAAATGTTCGGGAAGAAAAACATCCAGGATACCATTAATTATGGAGCCGAAGGAATGGACAGTTTTATTGTGACTAAGATCTTTTCAAACACTCCTAAAGAGATCGTAATTAACTGGCAAACGGATAAATTTCATAATGCAATTGCTACAATAGATTGCTTTCATGATAATAGCTCGTATCATACTATTGACAGTTTAGCGGTAGGAAGCACGCTGCAAAAGCTGGTACAGGTTAATGGAAAAAAAATTAATTTTTATGGAACGGGATGGGATTATGGCGGACTGATAACTTCATATAACGATGGTAAATTTAAAAGATCAAAAATTTTCTTTTCACTTAACTCAACTCCCGGTGCATCTGGAAAAGTTATGGGAGAACGCGAATTAAATACTGATATGCCTCTGGTAAAGCAGAACCTTAATAAATTATACATAAGCAAGATCTCGCTCTCACTTCATAATGAAAGGTAGTGTTAAACATTTCTTTTTGCTTTTGTTGGTTTATTTTTTGCCTTACCCTATTGCTTAATTTGCATTACTATTTGTAGCCAATATGTTTCGTTTTCAATACATAGAATTTTTATATGTTCTTATAGCAATACCTTTTATGGTATTGTTTTATTTTCTCTTAATAAGATGGAAGAAGAATGCAATGAAAAAGATCGGTGATCCCCCATTGGTTAAACAATTGATACAGGGTTTCTCCTCAAAACTTTTTCTCACAAAATTTTTTCTCATTCTGCTTGGTTTTTCTTTATGTGCATTTGCCGTGGCTGACCTGGTTAAGCCAATTGGCACTCAAAAAATAAACCGTAAAGGCATAGATGTGATGATCGCATTGGATGTGAGTAAAAGTATGCTGGCGAATGATATTAAGCCAAACCGTTTGGAACGGGCAAAGCAGTTAATAAGTAAAATAATTGATAAACTGGGTGATGATAAGGTTGGCATTGTTGTGTTTGCCGGCAGGGCATATTTGCAGATGCCGTTAACCACTGATCACTCAGCTGCTAAAATGTATTTGTCATCGGCATCAACTGACAATGTTCCAACACAGGGAACGATAATAAGCAAAGCGCTTAAAATGAGTTATGCAGCCTTTAATGCAAAAGAAAAAAAATACCGTGCTATCATTTTAATCAGTGATGGGGAAGATCATGATGAAGATGCGATTAAAGTAACTAAACAACTTGCGGACGAAGGGGTGATGGTAAATACAGTAGGCATAGGCTCTCCGCAAGGTGCGCCAATTATGGATAACGAAACCAATGAATTAAAAAAAGATGAGAACGGAAATACAGTTGTTACTAAATTAAATGAAGAAGAATTAAAGTCCATTGCACAAAATGGAAATGGCTTGTACCAGCTGTTCACCAGTGCAGATGAAGTGGCAGATAACGTAAATAATAAATTAAGTACGATAGGGCAAACGACACTCACTGGTTCTTCGTTCGGTGTTTTCAAAAATTATTTCTGGTATTTTTTACTTGCAGCATTTGTTGTTTTATTGATAGAAAGCTTTCTTCCTGAAAAAATAAAAATGAGCAGAACGAAAAGTGCTTTTTCTCTTGTTACATTGCTTTTACTAACAAATTTTTCTTTTTCGCAAAGCACAAAAAAGGAAATAATAAAAGGCAACGATGCTTATAAGAAAAAGCAATACAGTGAAGCTGCAGGCGCATATCTAAATGCTATAAAAAAATCTCCTGAAAATCCTACTGCTTATTTTAATCTTGGGAATGCATTGTATAAAACCAACAAACTTGATGAAGCACTAAAGTCGTACGATAATACTGTTCAAACTTCTGGAAAAAATCCGTTAAAGCAAAATGCTTTTTATAATGGAGGCGTAGTTTTGCAAAAACAAAAGAAATTACCCGAGTGCATAAAGGCATACAAAAATGCGTTGAAACTTGACCCTAACGACGAAGATGCAAGACAGAATTTAGAAAGAGCTTTGCAGCAGCAAAAGCAACAGCAGCAGGACCAAAAAAATGATAAGCAAGATAAAAAGGATCAACAAAAAAACAAGGATAAAAAAGAAGAGCCTAAACCACAGCCTTCAAAAATTTCCAGGCAGGATGCAGAAGAAAAATTAAAATCTTTATTGGAGCATGAAAAAGACCTTCAGGATAAAATGCATAAAGTAAAAGCCAACACAACTGATAAGCCGGCGAAGGATTGGTAAATTTATTAACCGAAATTAAAAAAAGCCCGAACAATATTGTCCGGGCTTTTTAGTGGATATAAGACCAAAAATTATTTTCTTAATCTTCCTTTCTTTTTGTCACGGTGTCTGCCGTATAAATAACCTGTACCTGCACCAACAACACCACCAATAACAGCATGCTTGCCACGGTGATTTTTACTTATCACAGCACCTGTACCGGCACCTGCAACTCCACCAATGATAGCGCCCTTTTTACGGCTACTTGTTTGAGCATAAGTTAAATTAATGGTGAACGCAAATATTATAATAAGCAGCGTTAACAATCGAACGATCTTTTTCATACATTATTAATTTAAATTTTAGAAATAGTTTATCTGACTGTACTTATTCCAAAATCAGGCCAGAGATGATGGCTTCGTTTGTTTAATTGTATTTTTGCACAACAATTTTTAATTCAAAAATGCAGTTATACTCTGAATCATTAACACAATACAAACGCTTAGCTACTCTTGAAGTTAAGGTTGGCGACCTCCTTTTGGGGAATTTTAATCCCATACGCATTCAAACAATGACTACAACTGATACAATGGATACAATTGCAACAGTAGAGCAAAGCATACGATGTATTGAAGCAGGATCGGAATTGATACGCATAACTGCCCCGTCTAAAAATGAGGCAGAAAATCTTTTAAACATTAAGAATGAACTGCGCAAACGTGGTTACAACACTCCATTGGTTGCCGATATACATTTTACACCCAATGCTGCTGAAATTGCAGCGAGAATCGTTGAGAAGGTACGTGTGAATCCCGGCAACTATGTAGATAAAAAAAAGTTTGAACTGCTGGAATATTCTGATGCCGAATACCTGGAAGAGATTGAACGCATCAGGGATCGCTTTAGTCCATTAGTTAAAATTTGTAAAGAATATGGAACAGCAATGCGTATCGGAACTAATCATGGTTCATTAAGCGATCGCATTATGAGCCGATATGGTGATACGCCAATCGGCATGGTGGAAAGTGCGATGGAATTTTTACGCATTGCCGAAAGTGAAAATTATTTCAACATTGTACTCAGCATGAAGAGCAGTAACCCGCAGGTGATGGTGCAGGCATACAGGCTGCTGATACAAAATATGCAGGCAGAACTTGGGCATTGCTATCCTTTGCATTTAGGTGTTACAGAAGCAGGAGATGGCGAAGACGGAAGAATAAAATCTGCTATTGGAATTGGTACTTTATTGGAAGATGGTATTGGTGATACCATAAGAGTTTCATTAACTGAAGATCCTGAATTTGAAATTCCTGTTTGCAAAGATATTGTAAGGAGATATAGCCCCCTCCAAACCTCCGGCAAAGAAAAAAAAGATTTTGATGTTGAGAAAGATTTGATTTCAAAAAAAGAAAAAAGTTATAGAACAGGGAATTCTTCCAAACCCTTCTCTGAAGGAGAGGGGTTTGGGGTGAGGTTTTATTCTCCTTTTGAATACAAGCGCCGGAAATCTTTTGAAGTAAATAATATTGGTGCTAAACATGTCCCTGTTGTGATAGCTGATCTTCATAAAATTGAAAAGATACAACCTGTAGATCTTGCATCTATTGGATACAAATATGATGTAGTAACTGATAAATGGAATATGAGTGATGTAGCTGCCGATTATTTATTTACTGCAGATCAGCATCTTGATTTTGCATTGCCCGGAACATTAAAGGTTATTTGTAATTACAAAACATGGATATCTTCCCAGGATAAGGAAAAGTATTATCCCATTTTTGATGTGAAAGAATTTGCTGCAGCACCATTTAAACATCCAAAAATGAATTTTGTAATGCTGGATTGTTTTTCTGATAGTAATGATTTTAAAGAATTGGAAGAATTTTTGAAAGTCTCCCCTTTGGGAGGAGATTTAGAGGGGAATGTTGTGATATGCCTTAGCTCTACAAATAAAAATGCGGTGCAGAGTATAAGAAGAATGTTTGTTGAATTAATTACAAGAGAGATCAATAATCCGGTAATAATAATCACAGATAGCGTTGATGAAAAAATGAATGAAAGCCTTATTCATTATTCTATTGAAACAGGTGCACTATTGTTGGATGGTTTTGGAGATGGAATTTGCTTGGGGCATCGTTATGAAGAAAAAAATGTTGCTACTGATAATAAATTACTTAACTCAATTGCATTTGGAATTTTACAGGCAACAAGAACAAGAATTTCAAAAACAGAATATATTAGTTGCCCCAGTTGCGGCAGAACATTATTTGATCTGCAGGAAACTACCGCAAAAATTCGTGCTGTTACCAATCACCTTAAAGGAGTGAAGATTGCCATCATGGGATGTATAGTGAATGGCCCGGGCGAAATGGCCGATGCTGATTTTGGATATGTTGGCAGCGGTGTTGGTAAAGTAACTTTATACAAAGGAAAGGAAGTTGTAAAAAGAGCCGTGTCTGAAGAGGTAGCAGTTTCCGAGCTTATCAATCTTATAAAAGGTAGCGATGCATGGGTTGAACCGACACTCGGGGCTGTGACAACAACCTGACCAGTTGTATAAAAACTTTCTTTATTTTCAATCTCATAATATACCGGTAAGAAAAATACATTTTTAATGCAAACAGATTTTTTAGTTATAGGCTCAGGAATAGCCGGACTCACATACGCCTTAAAAGTTGCTGAGGCTTGTCCTGATAAAACAATTACCATACTTACCAAAGCAAAAAGTGATGAGACCAATACCAAATATGCACAGGGCGGTGTTGCAGGAGTTATGGATATGGACAATGACAGTTTTGAAAAACACATTGAAGACACTTTAATTGCCGGCGATGGTTTGTGTAATCCTAAGATAGTTGAGATAGTTGTAAAAGAAGGTGTGGAAAGAATAAAAGAGATCATTGAATGGGGGGCCAGGTTTGATAAGGATAAAGAGGGTGAATACACACTGGGTAAAGAAGGGGGACACAGTGAGTCACGGATCCTGCATCACAAAGATGTAACAGGCAGGGAAATGGAAAGAACTTTACTTGCTGCCATAAAAAACAAACCCAATATTAATCTTATCACACATTGTTTTGTAGTTGATATTATCACGCAGCATCATCTTGGTTTTTTGGTAACCAAGGCAACGCCTGACATTGCATGTTATGGTGTGTATGTGATAAATATGCAGACAAATAAAATTGAAAAGATAATTTCTAAAATAACATTGCTCGCCGCTGGTGGCAACGGGCAGGCATATCGTACAACAACCAATCCATCCATTGCAACAGGTGATGGAGTTGCCATGACGTACCGCGCAAAAGGAAGAATTGAGAATATGGAATTCATCCAGTTTCATCCCACAGCTTTATATGAACCGGGTATTGCAGGACAATCGTTTTTAATTACTGAAGCTGTTAGAGGAGATGGAGCAATTCTTCGCAATAATAAAGGCGAAGCATTTATGGAAAGATATGATGCAAGAAAAGATCTTGCACCAAGAGATATTGTTGCAAGAGCAATAGATAATGAAATGAAAGTTGCAGGAACCGAACATGTGTTTCTTGATTGCCGTCACATGGATAGTGAAAAATTTGTTCATCACTTTCCCAATATTTACGAAAAGTGTAAGTCGATAGGAATTGATGTTGCCAAACAAATGATACCCGTTGCGCCTGCAGCACATTACAGTTGTGGCGGAATAAAAACAGACGAATGGGGAAGATCATCCATTAATAATTTGTATGCCTGCGGAGAGTGCGCCAGTACAGGTTTGCATGGCGCCAACAGGTTAGCAAGTAACTCATTGCTGGAAGCAATGGTGTTTGCACATAGGTGTTATCTTGATGCTGTAAAAAAAATAAAAGCCCCCTCTAAATCTCCCCCCTTGGGGGAGACTTTGCATCTGCACAAAAGCTCAATTTTCAATAATGATAATTTTTCGGGGTTCGAGAGTGGAGGTTTGAGCGTTGGCGAAGTCTCCCCCAGGGGGGGAGATTTAGAGGGGGCTTTTCCCGATTGGAATGCAGCCGGAACAACAGCACCAAAAGAAATGATCTTAATTACCCAAAGTTTAAAAGAATTGCAATTGCTGATGAGTGATTACGTTGGTATTGTAAGAACAAATGTTCGTTTGGCAAGAGCGATGAAGCGATTAGATCTTTTGCATGAGGAAACAGAAGCTTTGTACCAGGCAACTGAAATCTCTCCGCAACTTTGTGAAGTAAGAAATTTAATTACCGTTGGATATTTAATTACAAAAGGTGCAGAACTTCGCCATGAAAGCCGTGGCCTTCATTTTAATACTGATTATCCTTATAAGAGTGACAGGCTGCAGAATGTGGTGTTATGAATCTATTGTTGTTTTTTAATCGGGTAAACAAAGTAATTTTTTTGCCGCGTTAAAAATATTCCCAGAATATTGCAGTCTTCATCAAAGCATACCGAAATGTCAAACCCTGTTATTTTGGTAATGTACTGAAAAATGGTTGGTAATTTTTCCAGAATAAATTCCTTTATTAGCGGTGTTAATCTGAAGAGGAAACAGGCTCTGCTGGAGAGCAACCTGCCAGCAATAAGATT
>JBKJSX010000169.1:0-9255 GCA_046594375.1 Chitinophagaceae bacterium | reverse complement strand
AACCCGGAGCAACAACTTTAATAAATGGATTACAAAAATTTTATAATTACTTCGAAGGATATAATTTAGAAAAAGATGTGGGTACACGATAGGATAGAAATGGAAAACCCGCTGAAGGTTTTGTGCTAAGGTCTTGCGGCGGATTTGGAATGGAAAGCGGGACCTGAAGTTGAAGGTTAATAAATGCACACAGCCCCATATGAGATTGCTTCGTCGTCGTGCCCCCTCCTCACAATGACGTATGCACACAAAAACCCCCGGTCACTTTTTACAGACTCCGGGGCACAATGAAAGTACACACACAACAATATTATCAATCAGGTTTTTTACCTTCTAAAAAAGTATTGATAGTACCAATAACCGCCTGGTTATCGATGTTCGATTTTACGGTGTAATTACTGTAGAAGCTTTCTACATCGGCGATGGAATTATGCAATTCCATATTGCGACGGAGGTAGGCGGGAACAGATTCAAACTCATTGTTAGGATCCGCAGCGTTTATGTTGAAAGACAAGTTTCTCAACTTCGCAATACGTTCCATAGCCTTGCGCTTTAACTCGTCTGTTTCGTCAGGCAGTGCCTGCTCCTCTACATTCGACATCATGATGGGCTGAGCTTGTTGTACATTCAGTTTCTGCTCCTCCGTCGCTTCTAAGGAATCTTTAACTACCAGTTGCATATCGATAACAGGTTCGTCAACCTGTGCCGACAGCTGCAATGGAAGTGGTTCCTCGATAGTTTTTTTGGATTCATGTTTTGGCGGCTCTTCAACATAAAGGTTGGAGGGCTTGGCCAGGTAACCACCTGACGTAGGGGTGGTAACTTTTTCTTTGATTTCTTTATTTAAATTTTTGTCCCGATTGCTATCGGGATTGATTTTTGGTATTTCAGCAGTGATAGGTGCCGGGCTTTGTACAGGTAGTGGATCAAGACTTGAAGATAAATCGAAATGAATTATTTCACCCTCCGATTTATCAACAGTAATCGTACGTTCTTCGGCTCGTAGTTCTACGATTGGCATTTTTGCTTCTACCTCTGAAATGGTTGGTGCCATTACATCCTGTACAAATTCAGTAACTTTTTCAATCGTTGCTTCTGCTTTTATTTCCTGTTGTTGAAGTTGGAATTTTTCTTCTGCTTTTGCTTCTTCTTTTATTGTTGGTTCAAATTGAAAAACAGGTTGCTGGTAAAGATTTTTCTTTTCTTCAGGCTGTGATAAAACCATCACAATCTTTTCTTCTGTTTTCTGTTCTTCTTTTGGCGCTTCCTTTTTATCAAAAGGATCTTTGTGCTCAAAGCCTGTTGCAATTAATGTGATGCCAATTTTATTTTCTAAATTATTATCATATCCAAGCCCTAAGATCACATCAGTATCTTCACCTGCCTGGCTTAATAAATGATTTTGGATAGTTTCCACTTCATCCATTGTGAATTCATTTTCACCTTCAGCAGAATTGATATTGATAAGGATCCATTTTGCACCACGAATATCATTATCATTAAGCAATGGAGAATTCAATGCATCTTCAATTGCCTGCTGCGCTCTGTTCTCTCCTTCGCATGCTGCACTTCCTAAAATGGCAACACCACCATTGCGCATTACTGTGCACACATCCGCAAAGTCAACATTAATTTGGCCTGTGCTGTTGATAACATCGGTTATACATTTTGCTGCTGTAGCCAAAACGTTATCAGCCTTGCAAAATGCGGCTTTCATGGTAAGGTTACCAAACTGGTGACGCAGTTTGTCATTGCTTATCACCAGCAATGTATCTACATAATCTTTTAATTTACGAATGCCTTCTTCGGCCTGGGCAATACGTTTTTTTCCTTCGTAAGCAAATGGCGTTGTAACAATACCTACTGTAAGGATGCCAAGGTCTTTACAAATTTTTGCGATGATCGGCGCACCACCTGTTCCTGTTCCGCCACCCATGCCTGCAGTAATAAATGCCATCTTGGTATTTACTTCCAAAATGCGTTTTATTTCTTCCAGACTTTCTTCAGTTGCTTCTTTACCAATTTGCGGATTGGCACCTGCACCAAGGCCCTGAGTTAAATGCGGACCAAGCTGAATTTTATTGGGCACAGTACTTTGTGAAATAGCCTGTGCATCAGTATTGCAAATAATAAAATTTACAGCGTCTGTACTTTGGCTAAACATATAGTTTACGGCGTTGCTACCGCCACCGCCAACACCAATTACTTTGATGATGGACGATTTTTCTTTAGGCAAATCAAAATGTATCATAACAGTATTATTATGTGGGTTAGTTGTTTTGTTTATTTTAAATTTTGAATTTTAAATTTAAAATGAGAGAAAATGATTCTTTAAATTCAAAATAGTATTACAGTTTTGCATCTTCTTCTTCTTTAAAAAGATCGATCAATCCGTTCTTAAATGAGTCCATAAAACCTTTTAAGGATTTGCGTTGTTTTGTTTTTGCTTCTTTTTCATCTACTAAAACTTCTTCTGTTTCTTCAGACTGTTGCTGCAATGCTTCAGGCACATTTACTTTTCTGAATTGTATTTCAAACTGCTTGCGCTTATTCTCATAATCATTGTAGCCTTTCAATATTAAACCAAGACATGTTGAATACATCGGCTTAGCAAGCTCTTCAATATGCCCGGGAGCAAGATGTTCGTTCGGATAACCAATTCTTGCATTCAATCCTGTTACATATTCAGTTAACTGGATAAGGTGTTTAAGCTGAGACCCGCCACCGGTAAGGATCACACCGCCATTCAACATCCTATTATCAAGACCAACCTGTTTTAAATGATAAGAAACGAAATCCATTATTTCGCTCATGCGTGCCTGAATGATACCTGCAAGGTTTTTTACAGATATTTCTTTGGGGGCCATACCACGCAAACCGGGGATAGTTATAAATGCATTGGTCTTTGCTTCATCTGCCAAAGCGCTGCCAAACTGAACTTTCATTTGCTCTGCCTGTGTTTTTAAAACACCCAAACCTGTTTTAATATCATTGGTAATATTCTCGCCACCGAACGGAATTACTGCTGTGTGTTTTAAAATACCTTCATAAAAAACAGCGAGATCAGTTGTGCCACCTCCAATATCAACTATCGCAACACCTGCCTCAAGATCATGATCGCACATCACTGCTGCTGCTGAAGCCAATGGCTGAAGCACAAGATCTTTTGTTTTTAATCCTGCCTTATCAACACTGCGGTTAATATTTCTTATTGCATTTTTATCACCGGTGATGATGTGAAAATTAGCGCCCACTTTTACACCACTATAACCGATCGGGTCAGGAATGTTTTGAAAATTATCTACAGTGAATTCCTGGGGTATCACATCAATTATTTGGTCACCTGCGGGGATGTAAGTTTTGTACTGATCATTTATTAACTGATCAATCTCCGATTGTTTTATTTCTTCATCCGTATTCTGGCGTACAATGTCACCACGTGTTTGCAGGCTTTTAATGTGATGCCCCGCAATGCCCACGTACACTTCAGTTATAGGCAAAGTGGGATTGCTGGCATAACAATTTTCAAGCGCTGTTTGTATGGCTTTAATTGTTTGATCGATGTTCAACACCATGCCGTGTTGTACACCATTGCTGTTGGCACGGCCAAAGCCAAGAATTTCAAGTTTACCAAATTCATTTTTACGTCCGGCGATGGCTGCAATTTTTGTAGTGCCAATGTCCAGACCGACAATAATGGGTTGTTCGCTGTTCATAGTTGTGTATGTTTTTTTATTGTGTGAACCTCATCCTTATTACTTCTCCACAAGTGAAGAAGGAGACCAGGCATTTATTTGTTTTTAAATATTTTTTTTACATTTTTTCATCTTTAAGCCTCATCCTTAGTCCTTCTCCTTTCGGAGAGGGAGACCGTACATTATTTATTTTTACTAATATGTTTTTTACACTTCATCTACCTCATCCTTAATCCTTCTCCACAAATGGAGAGAGAAGGAGACCGTGCATTTATTTATTTGTAAACATTTGTTTTTTACCTTCATCTTTAAAACTTTTTTCATCTTTACAAGCGCTTCCGTAAGTCCCGAAGTTTCGGGATTTGGGAGGTGCTGTTTAATAATCATTTTTTGGAGGCAATACTGCTTTTGGTTTTATTGCAGGTTTATTGACTGGTTTTATAATCGGTTTTGTTGTTTGCTTTATTATTTGTTTTGCCGGTTTTGTTGTTGAAGATTTTACAACAAAAATTTTCTTTGAGGGATTTGGATTTGGTCTTTTAATGGATGTGGATTTGCTTTTGGGGGCCACAGGTCTTTTTAAAACATTGGCGGGTTTAGACATGGCAGGCTTTAACCAGAATGGTTTTTCAATTTTTTCATTTCTGTTTTTGTCTGCAACTTTTGGTTGTGTAGGATTAGCAATTGGCTTTTTAATGGATGGTGGAATTGTTTTTACGGGTTCAGCAATTACTAATGGTGGTTTATTGGTTATCGGTTGTTCATGGGGAATATCACCAGGATGTGGCGCAACAGGAATTATATTATCATCCGGTTGCTGATCTAACTGAATATTATTGATACTATCGTTTGCCTGCTGTTGAGCAGCTATAACAATAGTTTGCATCATTTGTTTTGTGCGCAGCAGATCCTGTATCACATCTTCTGAACCTCTCTTTACAGCTACTACCTGCCCTTTATACTGCACATTTATTTTCGAATATTTATTCCATCCAACTTTGGATGCTACCTGTTTATAAAATGTAAGGAGCTCATTAAATTTTTCTTCATAATTATCTGCGTTACCAAAAACAATAATTTGATTTCCTACTTTAGGGACCATCTCAAAATTTCTTTCGGAAGTAATATCTATTTGGTCTATTTGTGCCATCCAAAAAGAATCTTTCAAAATGTAACTGCTCACGTTTTCTATACCGCTCAATAAAGTGCTGTCTGCTTTTGTAAATGAATTTGGAAGAGAAGGAAAATTACTGAACACCGGCACCCGGGCTGTAGACTTATCACTTAGAGGCAAAGCAGTAAGTGTGCTGTCGAGATAAAAAGATGTACCAGCCTTTGTAAAAATTCTTGCTACAGGTTCTCTTTCTGTAACCTCAACTCTTAACATTTCATTATTATCAAAAAACAATTCAGCGTTTTTTATCCATTCATTTTTCTTTAAAGTATTTTCAATTGAAGCAAGATTAAAAGAACCTAATATTTTGCCTGTCGGGTTACCATTGCAGAGTTTTTCCAACAGATCGCTTATCTCTTTCTTATCTATAAAAAAGTTATTTTGAACGCCGGTGATATTTATATCCACACCTCTACAACGCTTATGAATTCTTAAACTAATAGCAGCGCCAAGCAATACAACCGTTGCTAATCCCAGCAACGTCCATAGGATGTTACCAAAGATCTTTGTTGAGTTATATCGTTTTTTTTCTGGCATGCCCCTATCCCCTAAGGGATTATATGTTTATTGTTTAAAATTTGTTTTATAGGCTCTACTAGTGAGTCAATATCTCCTGCACCTGCGGTAATAAATAAAGTGCCGCCCTCACCCCAACCCTCTTCACAAGTGGAGAGGGAGCCTTTTGAAAATTTTAAATAATTCAATAGTTCTTCTTTTGTTTTGATACTTGTCTTTGCCATTTTCATTTCCTTTAAGATCAATTCGCTTGTCACGCCTTCAATTGGCAATTCTCTTGCAGGATAAACAGGCAACAGAATTACTTCATCAGCCGTATCAAGAATGTTTGCGAACTCTTTTGCAAAATCTCTTGTTCGTGAATAAAGATGTGGTTGAAAAACAACAGTACATCTCATTCCACTGAATAAAGTTTTAGCTCCTGTAATCAAGGCTTTTAATTCTTCAGGATGATGAGCATAATCATCTATAAATATTATCTCATCCCTACTCTTATCCATCCCGATAGCTATCGGGAGAGAAGGGGATTGTGAGGCACTTTGTTTCGAGTGTTTAGAGGGAGCTATGATGTATTCGAATCTTCTTTTTACACCTTTAAAATTTTCTACAGCGGTTTTTATTTTTGCAGGATCAATTTTTAAATGCTGGGCTACAGAAATGGCTGCCACAACGTTTTCAACATTGTGCATACCGCCCATATTTAGAATAACAGTATCCAGCGTCCAGTCTGCACTCATTACATCAAAACTGTAACTGCCATTGCTCATGGTAATATTTGAAGCATAAATATCTGCAGCATCGTTTTGAAGGCTATACCTTAAATGAACAGTTGCTTTTAATTCTTTATCTTTTTTCAGTCCATGCTTGCTCAACAACAACCCATTCGGCTTTATTTTTTCTGAAAATTCAACAAAAGCATTTTGCATTGCTTCTTCTGTTCCGTAGATATCCAAATGATCGGCATCCATTGCAGAGATGATAGCCACATCAGGTTTTAATTTTAAAAAGCTACGGTCAAATTCATCAGCCTCAACAACACAAACATTTTTTTCGCTGGACAAAAAGTTGGTATTATAATTTGTTGAAATACCACCCAGGAAAGCATTGCATCCATGTCCGCTATCGCGAAGTATATGCGCTATCATTGCGCTGATAGTAGTTTTACCATGAGTACCCGCAACGCAAATATTAAAACAATCGTCAGTTATTTTTCCTAATACATCACTCCGTTTTAAAAGCGTGTAATTATTTTGCTGGTAATAAATAAACTCTTTATGCTCTTTGGGAACTGCAGGGGTATACACAATCAATTGCGCATCCTTGTCCAATAAATTTATATCATCAGTATAATGAATGTTGATGCCTTCGTTTTGCAATTGCTTTGATAAGTTGGTTTCTGTTTTATCATAACCACTTACCGTAACTCCTTTTGAAGAAAAATATCTTGCGAGCGCACTCATTCCAATGCCCCCAATGCCGATAAAATAAATTCTTGATATGTTTTTCAGATCAACCATTTAATGTTTTCAAAATTTCGTGTGCAATTAATTCGTCAGCATTTGTGTTACCCAGCTTTACAATATTTTCTTTTAACGCATTTGCTTTTTCAGGATCATTTACCAGGGATGCAATGGTGCTTATTAAGTTATCCTTAACATCGCTATCATTTATCATGATGGCTGCATGCTTTGTTACTAATTCATTTGCATTTGCAGTTTGATGGTCTTCGGCTGCGTGAGGATATGGCACAAAGATCACAGGCTTACCCACAACACATAATTCAGCGATAGACATTGCGCCGGCACGTGATACAACAATGTCAGCAGCCGCATAAGCATATTCCATATTATTAATAAAAGCGTTTGTCCATATATAGTTTCTTTCTTCTTCGGCGCCTGCTGCTGATGGAGCATACTCCTTACCCGTTTGCCAAATAAGCTGGAGATTATTTTCTTTAAAAAAATCAAGATTGTTTTCAATGACTGTATTAATACTATTTGCGCCAAGACTTCCACCTACAACAAGTACAGTTTTCATATCTTCTCTTAACCCAAAGAAATCCAACGCCTCTTTTCCTGATATTTTATTTTGAGAAAAAATATTTCTTACAGGGTTGCCTGTCATCAGAATTTTTTCTTTAGGAAAAAATTTATCCATGCCGTATGAGCCGACAAATATTTTGGTAACTCTCGTTGCAAGAATTTTGTTGCTTTTACCGGCGAAAGAATTACTCTCATGAATGAATGTGGGAATACCTCTTGTTTGCGCCAAACGCACAACCGGGAAACTTGAATAACCACCAACACCCACTACAGCATGAGGCTTAAACTCATTTAATATTTTTCTAACCTGCGTAAAACTTTTTGTTAGCTTGAATGGTAACAAAATATTTTTAAGAATTGAACTCCTGTTATAACCTGCGATGTAGAGCCCAACGATCTTATATCCTGCCTGTGGAACTTTTTCCATTTCCATTTTTCCTTCAGCTCCAACAAATAAAATTTCTACATCAGGCTGCAATGTCTTTAAAGCATTGGCAATGGCAATGGCAGGAAATATATGCCCACCTGTTCCACCACCGGCAATGATGATACGACAACCCCTGCAACTTTTTAAAGGCGTTTCTTCAAGAGATTTTATGTAAGCTTCAGTCTTCATAACCTTATCACCCTCTCAATTTCCCTAAAGGGAGACTTGAAGAGCTTTTATAATTTTATTTTTATTCATTGATTGTAATTCTTTTCTTTTTTGTTCAGTAATTGTTGGCGCTGAAGTGAGTGACACCATCCCGAAGTTTCGGGACTATGAAAAACATCAGGTTGCTACATAATCTTTTTCTTCCTCGTCTTCTTCAACCATTACTGCTTTACCTTCCATTTGCTCAACGTTACGGGCAACACTTAAAATGATCCCGATTGCAAAACAGGTAAACCATAAACTGCTACCCCCCATACTCACCAACGGCAACGTAACACCCGTTGTTGGAAACACATTTACATTCACGGCCATATTAACCATTGCCTGTATAACCAATGTGAAACTCAACGCCACCGCAAGAAATGCCCCAAATGCATAAGGGCATCTTTGAAATAGCCTTATACTTCTAAATAAAAACAATAAATAAATGAACATGATTATAGCACCACCAAACAAACCATATTCTTCAATGATAATTGCATAAATAAAATCACTGTAAGGGTGTGGTAAAAAATTTCTTTGCTCACTTTTGCCCGGACCTTTGCCAAACCAACCACCTTTTGCGATCGCAATTTTTGCCTGCTGAACCTGGTAGGAAGCATCTGTTTTATCAGCGTACATAAAATCCTGTACACGCTTTATCCATGTTGGCATTCTTCCGAACGTCAGCACCGATGGAAGTTCCTTTGTTTTATGTAGGTCTTTGTCGTAATAAGTTTTTGAGATAACAATTAAAAAGATGATCGGTATTAATGCAGCGCCAACCACCAATAAAATATGTTTTGTATTTACCCTGCCGATAAACATCAGCATCAGTCCTGTGCCTCCTGTTAATAATGCTGTTGAAAGATTTGCCGGAGCAATCAATAAACAAATTATTATTACAGGAATGATCAATGGAAGAAACCCCTTGCTGAAATTCTTTATTACATTTTGCTTGCGGCTAAGCTGCTTACTTATGTACATGAAGAGTGCAAGCTTGGCGAGGTCAGAAGTTTGAAACGTCATATTGATGACCGGTAATTTTATCCAGCGGTTTGCCTCGTTAATGCTGCTTCCGAATTTTAATGTGTAAAATAAGAGTGGGATCGATAATAAAAATAAAATCGTTGCCACCCTTGAATATATGGTGTAGTTCACTCTGTGTGCAAAATAGATAATAAGTACGCCCAG
>JBKJSX010000202.1:0-4845 GCA_046594375.1 Chitinophagaceae bacterium | reverse complement strand
AAAAATTCCGCCCAGTAATATCATCACCAAAACAACGGTAAGCGGATTTTTATGAGAGATAAAAAAGTTGTTCAATTATAATTATTTTTTTATTCCAGCCTTAGTTTTTTATAGTCCCGAAACTTCGGGAGTGAGTCGCAATCACTTCATCGGCATACCTACCGGCATCATTTTTTTTCTGCAGCAGAATCTGTTTCAATTTTTAAATTTCCCGCCTGTGGCAATGAAATTTTTGCCGTATCCGCCAAACCATAATTCCCGGTAAGCACAAATCTTTCAGCCGGAGTAAAAGATGGAGAAATAATCTCTATTTTATCTCCCGTTTCAATTCCTTTTTTTACCGCAACTTTTACCGCAGTGCTGTCATCAATTAATTTCATTACCCAAAACTCCGATTGAGTCTCATCCGAAAGCACCGCCGCTTTAGGAAGTGATGCAGCAGCAACTTTGCTGCTTTTTACAATCTTAACTCTTGCTACTAAATTTTGTGGGATCTGTTGCGGAGAATGAACGCGAATTGCCACCGCCTGTGTTTGTGAAAGCGAATCCATAAAAGGCAGAGAGGTTTGTACTGTTCCTAAAAGTCTTGTTCCGTCAGGTAAAGTAAGCTCTGCCTGTTTATTGTTTGAAATGTATTGTTTGTATTCATAAGGAACATCCATAAGAAAAACAAAACTGTTTACATTGCTTATTACAGCCAGTTGCTCACCATCCTGCACATAATCTCCTGCCTGGTGGTTAAGTTCTAAAACGTAACCCCCGCTGTTTGCTTTTATAACATTCACTCCTGAAAATCTAAAGCCTGGATCAAGTTTGTTAATCGTATTTCCTATCGCATCTGATTCCTTTGTTTGTAATGTAAACATCAACTGGCCGGGGTTTACATGATCCGCATATTTTACGCTTACTGATTTTATGTAACCGTTTAAATTAGATTTTATAAAACTCTTTTGCAAAAAAGTTGACGTGGCGTTCAACTCTACAAATTCTTCCAAAGGATCATAGCTAATAGTAGTAATAGTAACAGGAGTTTTGGATGCTGTTGTTGTTTCTTCTGTTTCAGATGTTGCCTTATGGCTGCATGAAAAAACAATGCATAAAACAAAAAATATAATCAGACATATTTTAAAAACTTTCATCGTATTACTTATAACTTATTATTTTTTATTCCAATAATTTAATTGATTAATGATTTGCAAGCGGGCAATCATATTTTGAACAACGAGATTTTTTGAGGTGATGTAATTGTTTAAAGCTAATATATAATCTGTCATTTTGATATCGCCTGTTTCTAACAGCTTCCCATTTACTTCTATCAGTGTTTCAATATATTTTATTTGTTTGTTTATGGGGATGATCAAACTTTCAATTGCTGAAAGTTGTTGTTGCAATTGCGCTACCTGCTGGTAATATTGATTCCGAAAAAATTCCTGGTTTCTTAATCTTGTTCTTTCAGCAATATCAATCTTTAAATATTGCAGTTTTTTTTGCCCACCATCATAAATGGGAATAACAAAATTAATTCCAAAGCTGTTCCCAAAATTTCTATACACAGGTTCACTAAAAATAGATTGAACACCGGCATCAGCATACAGATTAATATGCGGTCTATAACCAAGGTCTATCAATGCTTTGTTGTTGATAAGCCGTAAGCTGTCGATTGCATATTTTGCAAAGAATGCAGAACTGTCGATATAAATATTTCTTACAACATTTAATTCGGGGGGCGCTAATGTTGTGGTAACCGTATCAATAATACCAGCCAGATAATTTAAAGCTGCATAATCATTTTTGTATTGCGCCTGTAATTGATTGCGTGTAAGGTCTTGTTGCTGGTAAGTAACTAAAAAGGATAAATAATCAACCTGCTTGTAAACATTTTTTTGTGTTAGCTTTTTTAAAATTATTTCTTCTCTTAAAAGTAAATTAAGAAGCTCTGTATAAAAGTTCATTTGCAGTTGATCTCCATAGGTAGTTATATATTGAATGATGATCGTTTTTTTAAGATCCTGCTCTGAGATTTTTGATGCATTGCGTATTGAATCCCCTGTTAATTGCAGATCTTTAAATCCAAGGTTTGCAAATTTTTTAGGAAGTATATTTTTTGTTGCTGTTAGTAAAGCCTGCAATTGCCCCCCATTTGTTATGGCGGCATCATATCCATATCCATTTCTTATCGGTGCATAAAAAGAATTTCCATTTCCGTTAATTTGGATATTTCTTGAAGCAATTAAAATTTGGCTGTCAAGGCTGTTTGAGAGCAATTGATTTCTATAATCATTTAGTAATGGGCTGTTGGTAATCGCTTTAGAAATATAATAGTCCAAATTTTTATTCTGTGCAAAGGAATACACAGGTAAAAAAAATAATAATAAATAAAGAAAACTTTTTTTACTCATAAGATCCAAAAACTATTTCACAACAAAAAACTGTCCCAATCTTCATTTGAGACAGCTAAATTCAAATAAAAATAATGATTACTTTTCTGTTTTTACAAAGTTTCCTTTTTCATCAAAAACAATATCCTTTCTGTTAACTTCTGCTTCATAAGATATTTTTCCTTTAGCATCCGTTACTCTACCGGCTTCTGTTATTTTTGCTCCTTTATAATGTGCCTTTATGTAAATAGCAACTGGTGGAGGCAATTGGCTAACAGGGATTGCATTTACAATTTCAATAAAATCTCCGGCGGGTGTATACTGAACTGAATTGTCTTCACCTCCTTTTCCGCCCCAGTTTGCTTCGTAATTACCATTCTCTTTTTCCCAGGTTACTTTTGTTGCGGCAGGATATTTTTTGGCAAGTGCGTTTTTAACTGCTGGAGGAATGCTTACTTTTTCTTTGCTTTCTTTTTCACCTTTTTCATCTTTTTCTTTTTGTGCAAAAGATACTGTTGTCATAGCAAATAATATTGCGATGATACTTAATGTTTTTTTCATGTTTATGGTTTTAGTTTAATAAAAAGTAAAGCTATAATCTGATTCTGGAGTAAACCTGAAGCCTGCGAACAATAAATCACAATCAAAAGTTAATGGTAGTTATGTGCAAAGGATCATTATAAATATAATTAATACTATACCTATATCTTTCACAGATCTTCTTTACTATCGATAATCCTAATCCAAGCGATTCTGAACTTACTTTATCTTTTTTAAATCGTTCAAATAGTTCTGATGGGTCGCCATGTAACGGTAAGCCTGTATTTGAGATGGAAAGGCTTTTATTGTTTAAACTAATTTCAATAGATCCTTTGTCTATATTATGTTTGATCGCATTAGTGATGATATTTGAAACTAATATTTCAGCTAGGGTTTCATTCATATTAATATTTACATTGCCGGCGATATTTTTTTTGATAGTGATGAATTTTGCATAAATAAGTTCCTCGTAATTATTAAGATGTTTGTTGATAAGCATACTTATATTTACTTCTTCACTTTCTTTAAACTGTTGGTTATCTATTTTGGTAAGTAATATTAACGACTGGTTTAATTTAGATAAACGATTGGTTGCTTCGTGTACCGATTGTATAGTATTCATTTGCTCTTCATTCAAATTCTCTGACTGGCTTAATAATTCCAATTTCGATTTTATGATGGCTAATGGTGTTTGTATTTCATGGGACGCATTTTCAGTAAAACTTTTTATTTCATCATAATCCTGGCTCACCCTGTTTGTCATAGTACATACTGCTTTGTTTAGTTCTTTAAACTCGGTAATATCGCTATGCTCCAGCTGTAATTTTTCTTTACCTGATAAGTTGAATTGTTTTATTTGTTGCAAGGTGTTATTAAAAGGTTTCCAAAGCTTATTCAAAAAAAACCGGTTGATGAAAAAAAGCGTAGCAAGAAAAATAAAAAGTATCCCAAGGGTGATCTTCACTATAAGTTTTACCAGGTCATCAGTTTCTTCCTCTGATTTTCTAACCAGTATTTTGTATTGTTTGCCCCCGGCTGATGCAGGGAATTGCAATTGCCTATACCAAATATCTTCTTTGTGGTGTTTATTAAAAATATTTACACTGCTAAATTTCCGATCCACTTTTTCATCAGCTACTGGTATAAATTCTTCCTGCTCATCATTGTAATTGGTTGGTTCAGGCAGGCTGTTATTCTCTTTAATAAAATCTTTTATTTCACTTTGCTCAACCTTTAATCCTTTATCCAGTTGGCTTATTAATATTGATCTTATGAGGAAGTAATAACAAACGGAGCTGGCTAACAAAACAATTACTGTAGCAATTAAATTTACCCTGTAATATTTTGCAAGCAGTTTCATCAATCAGAGAATTTATATCCCATTCCGTAAATTGATTTTATATAATCGGCATCTCCTGCATCAATTAGTTTTTTGCGTAAATTTTTTATATGCGTATATATGAAGTCGTTGTTGCCTTCCATGCTATCACCCCATAGATGTTGTGCTATTGCATTTTTAGAAATTACTTTTTGTTTGTTGCTTACAAAATACAGCAGTAATTCATATTCTTTTCGTGTAAGTTCCAGCGATTTATCATCTATTGAAACTGATTTAGCCAACGTATCAATACTGATGTTTTGAAATTTTAATAAGTTATTGCCATCAAAATTTTTTCTCCTGATGATAGCTGCGATCCTTGCACTTAATTCTGAAAGATGAAAAGGTTTTGGCAAATAATCATCCGCTCCTAAAGTAAGTCCCTTTACTTTGTCATCAAGAGAATTTTTTGCAGAGATTATTAATACACCATCCATCTTATTATCGGCTTTTAATTCCTTTAATATTTCAAGCCCGCTGCCACCTGGTAAGGTAATGTCTAAAAGAATGCAATCATAATCAAATAACTCAGTTTTTTCTAGTGCTTTA
>JBKJSX010000036.1:0-7222 GCA_046594375.1 Chitinophagaceae bacterium | reverse complement strand
TATTATTGGGTTTATGTTTTGATACAGGGCATTATCGTTTTGGCGGCGGCAAAAATCCTGTAGATATTTTAGAAAAATATTGGGATAGAATATGGCATGTACATTTTAAAGATTTTTGGCCACATGTTGCTGAACAATCTGTAAAAAATAATTGGGATTATTTTGCATCTGTAAAAAATGGTGTGTTTTGTGAATTAGGAAAAGGTGATGTGGACTTTACAGCTATAAAAAATTTTCTAAACAATAAGAACTACAAGGGGTGGATTGTAGTGGAGCAGGATGTTTTACCGGGCATGGGCAACCCAAAACAATGTGCAGAAAATAATAGAAAATATCTGCAGTCAATCGGATTATAATTTTTCAATCTTTTAAAAAATAAAATGAAACAGGTAAATATAGCATTGCTGGGAATGGGACGTATTGGAAAAATACATTTCAGAAATATTAATCAGTATTTTTCAAATGCAAACATCGTTGCTGTAGCCGATCCGCAATATGATGAACAGTCTTTTAAAAAAGAATATGGTGAGGTTTTTTTTACCAAAAATCCTGAAGAAGCTATTGCATACAAAGATGTAAATGCTGTACTTGTTTGTACACCTACCAGCTCTCATGCAACATTATTGGAAGCTGCTGCTAAAAATGGTAAGAATGTTTTTTGCGAAAAACCCCTAGACCTTTCCTTACAAAGAACGGCAAGCCTTGCAAAGATGGTGGAAGACGCAAACGTAAAACTCATGCTTGGTTTTAACAGGAGGTTTGACCCAGATTTTATGCAGGCAAAAAAAACAATAAGCGAAGGTAGAATTGGTAAAGTGCAGATCGTAAAAATTACAAGTCGTGACCCCGGCTTACCACCAATTGATTATATAATAAATTCAGGTGGTCTTTTTATGGATATGGCAATTCATGATTTTGATATGGCAAGATATATCATGGGTAAGAAGGTTGTTGAGGTGTATTCACGGGGTCTTGTTTTGGTTGATAAAGAAGTTGCAAATGCAGGCGATGTAGATACTGCCTTAACAACACTTATTTTTGAAGATGGCACTTATGCAGTTATTGATAACAGCAGGAAAGCAGCTTATGGATATGATCAGCGCCTGGAAATTTTTGGTGATGATGGAATGATACAGGTAAACAATAATCATCATAATACAAATGTGATCTCCGATAAAAATGGAATTCACCATGCATTGCCATTAGACTTTTTCATGGATAGATATGCTAAATCATATTTAAAGGAAATGGAACTGTTTATTGACGCAATAGTAAATGATAAAGAAATGCCTGTTGGAGGTGAAGATGGATTAGAAGCAACATTAATTGCAGCGGCTGCTAAAAAATCAATGCAGGAAGGACGCCCGGTAAAACTTTCAGAGATATCCCTTGATAATTAAAAATGGTTTTTCGCTAATTGGTAGAATGGAGTTTTTTGGATGCCAGATGTAAAACAATTACGCCATAAAATTGAGAGTGTTCATTCTGCAGGAAAGCCCATTCATTTTTGGGCTGCTACTGATACTAAAGATTCATGGAAGATGCAAATGAAATGCATGGTGATTTAATCGCATCAGATAAGATTGGGGAGGTTGCAAATATTTTTCAAAAGAGATAAAAAAGAAATAATTTGTTAGCTGTTGTTAATTCATGTTTGTCATAATTTATTTCAATCGTTGTATGAGTGTTTAATTGTGCTCTTGATAAAAAGACATAGTTTAGAGGTGCAACCTGTTTTAGATCAAACCCGGATAATAAGTTATTAAGATGGCCTTTAATAAATTGATTCTTCTTTACAGTTACATGCTAACTACGGGTTGTGCTCAAAAGATGTCTCCCCATGGAAGTAGTGATCTGTCAGCTGTTGATCTTAAAATTCTTACATACAATATCCATCATGCTAATCCGCCTTCAAAACCAAATGTAATTGATGTAGCTGCAATAGCTAAAGTAATAAATGAACAACAACCACACCTTGTAGCACTTCAGGAAATAGATGTACATACTGATCGTTCAGGAAAAAACATAAACGAAGCTGAGGAAATTGCACGCCTAACAGGCATGAAATATTATTTTGCCAGGGCTATAGATTATGCCGGCGGTGAATATGGAGTAGCTATTCTTTCTAAATTTGCTATGGAGAAAACCTTGAACAATCCTTTGCCTACTGCAGAAGGTACGGGAGGAGAACACAGAACGCTTGCCACAGCCGTTATAAATTTACCCGGCAATAAAAAAATAGTTTTTGCCTGTACCCATCTTGACGCACAAAAAAACGATACCAACCGGTTACTGCAAATTCAAAAAATTGCAGACATTCTTGAAGGAGAAAAATTACCCGTAATCATTGCCGGTGATTTTAATTCCACACCATCCAGTAGTGTAATAAATATTCTTGACAAATATTTTACAAGAACCTGCAGCGATTGCGGCTTTACGATTCCTGTGATTAGTCCAACAAAAACAATTGATTTTATTGCATACAAGCCTTCCGATAAGTTTACTGTTATAGAACAAAAAGTAATTGACGAACAATATGCATCAGACCATCGTCCTGTTGAAGCTTTACTTAAAATTAAATAATAACTTAATAAAAATCTTCATTCAAAAAAATTAATTTGTATGGGGAATGGCAGGCGAGAATTTAGAATATACAGATATGGATGTTGTTCAATTAAATGATCTACGCTAAAAAAATATATTATGAATGAATTTTCATTGCAGAACAAAGTAATAATTGTAACAGGTGGCACAGGCATTTTGGGAAATGCATTTGTTGATGCAATTGTAGATGCCGGTGGAGCTGTAGGAATTTTAGGAAGGAAAAAAGATGTTGCTGAACAAAGAGCAGAAGCAATAAATAAAAAAGGAGGAAAAGCGCTCGCTTTAGTCGCTGATGTTATGGACGAAAAACAATTGAACGAGGCAAAAGAAAAAGCAATAGAACATTTTGGTAAGATTGATGGATTGGTAAATGCTGCCGGTGGTAATATGCCGGATGGAATTCTTCAACCGGATGAAGACATTTTTAAAATGAAGATCGAGGGAATGAAAAAAGTTGCTGATATAAATCTTTGGGGAACAATTATTTCCACACAGGTGTTTGGGGATGCTATTGCACGCTCAGGAAGAGGAAGTATCGTAAATATTTCTTCAATGAATTCTAAAAGAGCAATTACAAAAGTATTAGGATACAACCTGGGAAAAGCAGGCGTGGACTGCTATACGCAATGGTTCGCTGTTGAACTGGCAAACCGTTATGGTGATAAAATAAGAATGAATGCATTAGCACCGGGATTTTTTTTAACAGAACAAAACAGGAATCTTCTTACGAAGCCCGGAGGTGGTTTTACCGAAAGAGGAGAGTTGGTAATTAAGCATACTCCATTTAAAAGGTTTGGTAATCCTGATGAATTAAAAGGTGCATTGGTATGGTTGCTGAGTGATGCATCACAATTTGTAACCGGATCTATGATAAGTGTTGATGGTGGGTTTTCAATTTTTGGTGGTGTATAAAAGAAAGCGAAAAAATGGATTAAGAAAAAGGAATGGCTTGTAGGGTTAGCAGTAAAGCCAAGTAAGACGATAGCCGTGCAGGAATTTGCACGTCAATACCATGCTAACTAGGCTTATTGGGATAAGGCATTGCTTATTTAAAAAATACTGATTTGGATAATATTGCGAGAGGCATATATCCTGTCGATGGTGATAATGTATTTGTATCTGTAACTGCAGATTCTTCAAAAGATTTCGATAAAACAAATTGGGAATCTCACAGGAAATATATCGACATACAATATGTAATACATGGGGAGGAACTTATAGGAGTTTACCCAATTGCAAAAGCAACTATTACTAAAGAATATGATGAGAAAAGAGATGCAGCAAATTATTCAGCAAATGGTAAACTGTATTCAGCAATCCCGGGTACCTTTTTCATTTTCTTTCCCTCAGATGCCCACAGGCCCAATATCACCCCAGGCGGTAATAAGATTGTTAAAAATGTTGTAATAAAATTGAAAGCTGCAGGTTAAAAAAAAGATGTAAAAATAACTCTCATTTTTTTTGAAATTAGGTAGTTTTTATTCTATAGATTTTGCTACATTTGCGCTTTATGAATTATTGGTTGCTCAAAATAGAATAAGAACAAATAAAAAAAAGGATTCCAATTTATTGAAATCCTTTTTACAGGGTGGGAGCACACGGGTTCGAACCGCGGACCCTCTGCTTGTAAGGCAGATGCTCTAAACCAACTGAGCTATGCTCCCTTAAAATTTGGGATTGCAAATATAGGCGACCAATTCAATTTTAAAAAATTTATCTCTGATATAAATTTAATTTAAAGAAAATAACCCCTTGATAAAAGTAATTCTTCATGAAATAAATTTTTTACCTTCTCTTCTTTAAAGTTTTAAATTTTTAATTTTTGCATGCATAGGTTATTAACTTTTGGGTTATTATTTTGCCTGTCAAAAACAGCGTACAGTCAAAGTAATTTTTCTTTTAATTGTACAAAAGATATAACCATAGAATGTACTATAAACTGCCTTACCCTTACTACAACTATTCCTGATATTCATTCTTCTACAAGTTCGTATACTATAAATAAATTATCTGCTATAAGTTGTTTTAGAGGATATGTTAATCCAGCTGCTCCCGCCACTTCTACCAATTTGTTAATTGATGACAGGTACTCACCGGTGTTAGATATATCTTTTCCATTTTCTTTTTTTGGAACAAACTATTCGCAATTAGTTGCAAGTACAAATGGATTTCTAAGTTTTGATATTTCTAAAACAGGAAAATTTAGCCACTTTGGGATATTAAAAAATGGTACATCTTTAAGTTCGAGTACCGGAACTCCCGAAAATCTTCCCAGTACTCTTTATGACAAAGGGTTAATAATGGGACCTTATCATGACCTTGACCCCAACATCTCTTTAGCAACCCAACAAATTAAATATGAAGTTGTAGGTACGGCACCTTATAGAAAGTGGATAATCAGTTATTATAATGTTCCATTGTATACTACAGCCTGCTTAAATCTTAATACCAATACTCATCAAATTGTTTTGTATGAGACTTTGGGAATAGTGGAAATATTTATTTATGATAAAGAGATCTGTCTCAGCTGGAATAATGGTAAGGCTATGATCGGTATGCAGGATTTTAATAGAACTTCAGCAATTATGGCCCCCGCGAGAACAGCCACCAGTGCACCTTGGGGTAATAAAGGGTTGAATGAAAGCTGGCGATTTGTTCCTGCAACGGGCCAATCATTATTTAAAAGAGTTGAATTATATACCCTTTCAGGAACTTTTTTAGCAACTGGTAATACCACCAACGCAGGCAATAATTTACTTAATGTAAGTTTCCCTAATGTATGCCCTCCAAGTGCCGGTGAAAGTTATCAGGTAAAATCTTTTTATAAAAACCCTAATGATCCTGCCAATGAAATTGTAGGTATTGATACAATTAATATTTCAAGGGGCGATCCTATTATTGCAAATTTATTGCCTTCTAAATGTGCCGCAGGCAGTTTAGGACAAATAAATATTACCAGCCCGGTAGGCCCAACGTATGAATATTCTTTGGATGGAAATATCTGGCAAACCTCTACATTATTTAATGTTTCATCCGCATCATATACTATCAGGTCAAGAATTATAGGAAGCAAGTGTATTTCAACCAAAACAGTTTTTGTAGAGGCGGAATCATTTAAAGCAACAATAGTAAAAATTGTTTCTCCATGCCCTGGACCGATTACGGGATTAATTCAAATTTTTCCTGAATTTGGCACCCCCCAATATTATTATTCATTAAACGGAGGGCAATCTCAAACTTCAAATATTTTTACCAATCTGGTAATAGGTACCTATACAGTTTTAGTTACTGACGCAGCAGGTTGCAGTTTTAAGACCGAGGTAAAAATTGATTCAACTAACTTAGCCAATGCAGCGATAGTTAATACAATATGCGGCCAACCCGGTACCGGGGCTATAAGTGTTACTGCAGGTTTTGGTACGTTGCCATATACTTACGCTATTAATGGAGGTGGGTTTCAAACATCAAATACTTTTACAGATTTGGCAGCAGGAACATATAATATTACTGTACAGGATGCTACATCCTGCGCTTACACTTTTTCTGCAGTTGTAAATGCAGACGTTGTTTTAAATATTAATCCTGTTATTATAATGCCTACCTGTTCGGGAAATAAAGATGCAAGCCTTACTTTACATCCTTCATTAGGGCGACCACCTTATTTATTTGCAATTAATAATGATTCATTTAGGGTAGATAGTGTTTTTAAAAATCTTGGGGCAGATAACTATATGCTGCACATAAAGGATTCTTCAGGATGTATTAAAGACTCATTATTAATATTACAACAACCAAATCCTGTAAGAGGCACTCTTATTATTACCCCTGCTACAACCTGCATTGCTGCAGATGGACAGATTAATGTAAAAGCAAATGGAGGTGTGATACCTTTTACTTTTTCAATAGATAGCGGCGCTACTTACCAGGCAAGCAATGTATTTAATTTGCCGGCTGGAGTTTTTAATATTATTATTAAAGACAGTAATAGCTGTAAGGCTACTGTAAGTGATACAGTACCTGCCATAAAAAAAGATATTACTATTGATGCAGGCCCTGATAAAACTATTTGTTTGGGAAGCTCAACTGCCCTTTCTGTCACGAGCAGCCAGCCAGTGAATTTTTATAAATGGACACCATCCTTAAGTTTAAATGATTCGACAATTGCTTCTCCAATTGCAACTCCGTCTGATACTATCATTTATTTTGTTACAGCGGGATCAGCGATTTGCCAGGGGACTGATAGCGTTAAGGTGAATGTACTGCATAAACCTATTGTAAGTGTTAGTAACGATACAACAATATGTTACAAAGACTCTGCTATTCTTAAAGGAACTGTTTCTAATTTTTCAGGAAGTGTAAATTATTTATGGTTGCCATCGTCAGATGTTCAATCACCCAATTCTGCAAATACTGTTGTATACCCAAAGACAACAAGGCCTACTATTTATAGATTGCAGGTTACAGACAATTATGGTTGCGATTTTAAAGTATTTGATGAAGTAACAGTAACAATGAATAACCCTGTACCTGCATTTGCAGGTAATGATACCATTGCAGCAATCGGAATACCACAACAATTATTTGGAAGCGGAGGTATAAAATATGTATGGTCTCCTGC
>JBKJSX010000121.1:0-4724 GCA_046594375.1 Chitinophagaceae bacterium | reverse complement strand
GGTTAAATTAAATTCTTCAGATGAATGATGTGTAACATGAACTGCCCAAAAAAATCTGCAATAGTGATCTACACGATGCTCGATATAAAAGATTAGGTCTTCTAAAATAAAAAGCAGCGACCAATATAAAACAGGATTAAAAGAAAGATCAACAAAGTGATAATTAAAAAACCAAAGTAAGATAACAACATACACAGCCCTGAACAAAAGATCGATGCCACCGTTTACCAAACAGAGGTAAACATTCATTGCAGTATCTTTTAAGGTGTAATATTTTTTAAGATGCAAATGACTTAATAATATTTCAACTCCAATTACTATCAAATAAAGAGGTGTAGAAATTAATATGAGGAGTTGTTCCTTCAGCATATAAAAAAATTTATACTGACATGATCTCTTTTTCTTTTGCGGCTAAATGTTTTTCAACCAAAGAAATATAATTATCGGTGAGTTCCTGTATCTCAGCTTCTGCATCTTTTGCCAGGTCTTCGCTAAGTCCATCCTTTTCCAGTTTTTTTATTTGTTCAATTGCTTCTCTGCGAATACTTCTAACAGCAATCTTTGCCTGCTCTCCTTCACCATTACAGCGCTTAACCATTTCTTTGCGTCTTTCCTCAGTTAAAGGAGGTAAAAAAAGACGGATAATGTTGCCGTCGTTTTGCGGGTTAATGCCGATGTTGGCTGCGATTATGGCTCTTTCAATGGGCTGCAGCATATTTTTTTCCCAGGGCTGAATTGAGATAGTTCTTGCATCCATTGCACTAATGTTACTCACCTGATTTATCTGTGTTGGATTACCATAGTAATCAACCATAATTCCATCAACCATATTTGGATTGGCTTTGCCGGCACGTATTTTAATCAATTCGGCTTCCAAATGAGTAATGGCTTTCGTCATAGAATCTTTTCCTTCCTCTAAAATAAATGATAGATCATCTGTCATGTCTCAAAAATTAAACGGGTAAAAACAATTCGTTATTAAATACAAAAAATTTGTAAAACGAGTTACAAATTTAGTAAAAAGAGGTTGATTAAAAAGTTAACCAAAGGTTAGTCCTGCTCTACAGGTTCATTTGTAAGCGAGAGAATTTTATGGGATTTTATGATCTGACCTTCCTGCTCCCTTGCTTCTGAAACAAATTTTGTTTTAGGACGGCTGTAGTAGATTACTGTTATAAATAAAAGAGCCGCTGTTGCAAGGGCAGCTATCACAATTGTGGTTCCCTGTGAGCGAAGTACGTATGCCAATCCAATAAAAACAATATTAGCAGTAACACATACCACAGTGATCATTCTTTGCGAAAGACCAAGGTCGAGTAAGAAATGATGGATATGATTTCTGTCTGGGCTAAAGGGCGAACGCCTGTTAATTATCCGCAAACTAAATACACGAAGTGTATCAAATAAAGGAACTATTAAAATTGCAAAGGCTATAGCCGGTGAAGATAATAATGGTAAAGCACTTTCCGGATTAGCAGCTACTGACATAAATTTTATTGCAAAAATTGAATTCAGTAATCCTATTAATAAAGATCCCGTATCACCCATGAATATTTTTGCCGGAGAAAAATTATAAATAAGAAAAGCGATAAGAGTACCGGACAAAGAAAGGGCCATAACGGAATACATTAACTCTCCTGTAAAATAAAAATAAATACCAAATATTGTAGAGGTTAATAATCCAAGGCTACCGGCCAGCCCATCAACTCCATCAATAAGATTAAAAGAGTTTGTGATAACGATAATTGTGAAGGCAGTAAGTATATAACTTGAAATATGTGGAATTTGGTTTATTCCTAAAAAGCCATGCAAATTATTTATCTCTATTCCACCAAACCTGATAATGATAGCTGCAGCTATTAATTGGCCAATGAATTTTTTAGTTGGTGATAATACTAAAATATCGTCTTTTATACCGAGGAAAAAAATAACCATTGCGGCAGCTAAAAAATATTGTAGCTCATCGGACATATGAGCAGGTACACCCATTAAGGTAGCAATAATAAATCCTGCAAAAATTCCGAGACCACCAAGTGTAGGGATTACAGCTTTGTGAACCTTGCGCTCATCAGGTTCATCAAAAAGTTTTTTGTCCTTAGCAACTTTTATTATAGGGGGAATTGCAAAGTAAGTAATTAAGAAGGCAAGTGCCGAACTAAGTAGAATATTATCCATGTGTAATAATTGTAATCAGCAATAAAAATTCCTGTATAACTATTTTTGATGCCAACTGCTGCATTTAGACCCATCCTTAGGAGAATATGCTGCTTTGTAATTTAGGTGTTTTCAAAAAATGTACTTACTCCGTAAAAATAAACCAAGTATCACAAATAAACGAATCAATTATTTATTTATTTCAATTCCTATACCGAAAAATTGAATTTGTAGTATTCTGCGTTTTAATGTAGGTTCGCTTCTCTTAATAAAAAGATTCTAAAATGAAAGATTTAAAAGCAATAGCAACACAGATAAGAAGAGATATTGTACGGATGGTTCATGAAGTACAAAGTGGCCATCCCGGGGGCTCTTTAGGTTGTACCGAATTCTTTACTGCCTTATATTTTGAGGTAATGGACCTAAAGCCTGAGTTTAGTATGGATGGCAAAGACGAAGATATTTTTTTCTTATCCAATGGGCATATTTCACCCGTTTGGTATAGTACATTGGCCAGAGCAGGCTATTTTCCTTTAGAAGAATTAAAAACTTTCAGAAAAATTGATTCACGACTGCAGGGGCATCCAACTACACATGAAGGACTACCGGGTATAAGAATTGCTTCCGGTTCACTTGGGCAGGGAATGAGTGTGGCGATAGGCGCTGCTTTATCAAAAAAAATAAATAAGGATAAGCACATTGTTTATTCATTGCATGGCGATGGCGAATTAGATGAAGGACAAAACTGGGAAGCAATTATGTTTGCGGCACATCATAAAGTAGATAATTTAATAGCAACCATTGACTGGAACGGACAGCAGATTGATGGACCTACTGAAAAAGTTATGTCAACCGACAGCCTGAGAGCTAAGTTTGAGGCTTTTAACTGGCATGTGCTGGAAATGGACGGCAATGATGTTGATGCTGTAGTTGCAGGTTTGCACAATGCAAAATCTTTTGTTGGCAAAGGAAAGCCGATAGTAATTTTAATGAGTACTGTAATGGGCTATGGTGTTGATTTTATGGCAGGCAATTTTGAATGGCACGGTATTGCCCCAAATGATGATCAATTAGCAAAAGCGATGGCACAATTACCAAGTACATTGGAGGATTATTGATACGTTAAACGTTGAAGGATCTAAACCTTAAACCGTTTTTAATTCCTTAACGCAAATGATTGATGAGCTGCTTTATTTGCAGGAAACCACGCAGCAATAAATGCAATTATCAATGATGTGGATGCAACCAGAATAAAATCTGTAACAATAAGTTTAACCGGGAAATAATCTATTAAAAAGGAATTGCCTACAAGTTTTACAAGTTTAAATTTTGATTGCAGCGCACAAATAATTGTAGCAAGTAATAATCCCAAAGCTGCCCCGGAAATAGCTAATATCAGTCCTTCGCTTAAAAATATTTTTAAGATCAAACTTTTATCAGCGCCTAAGGCTTGCAACACACTTATATCTTTTCTTTTTTCAAGCACCAGCATTGTAAGCGCACTTATCATGTTAAATGCGGCGATAATTAAAATAAGTGTCAGCACCGCATAGATAGCCCACTTTTCAACTTTCATCGAAGTATATAAGCTTGTATTTTGCTCGTACTTTGTTTGCACTTTATAGTTTTCTCCTAACATTTTTTGTAAAGCAACGGTTATGTTATCTGTGTGCGAAGGATCTGATAATGCAATTTCTGCAGCGCTGTATTCATTGCCGGCGTAATTCATTTGTAGTTTTATAAAATCAATATTTGTTATTACATATTTATTATCAAAGTCCTGCTGAATGGCAAAACTGCCGGATGCATAAGCATTGCCTTCGCTTAATGATGCAGCCGGATCAGAAGATGCATATCCAAGTTTTTTTGGTAAAAAAACTGTGAGTGGGGTTACACTTTTATCTGCCTGAACACCTATGGCATATTCAATTCCTGCTCCTAAAATTAATCGTGGTTCATCAGCGGTACCTGTTTCAAACATTCCATCAAGCATTTTCTGCGGAACACCCGAAACATTTTTATAATTATCATCAACTCCTTTTAAAAACACCACTGTTTGCGCTTCTCCATTTTGCAGCAAAGCTTTTTCCTGCGCAACAAGTGAAACATTTTTTACGCCTTTAAAATTTTTTATTGAATTGATCTGTTCTGCAGAAAGAAAAATTGTTTTGCCTTTAGATGGGATAACTCTTACATCTGTATAAAAATTGGAATAGAGGGAACGAACAAGATCTTCAAAACCATTGAAAACGCTTAACACTAACACCTGGCACATTGTTGAAAAAGCAATTACTAAAAGCGTAACCCAACTGATAATGTTTATCGCATTGGTACTTTTTTTTGCTTTAAAGTATCGACAGGCAAAAAGTAAATACAAAGTTGATCCGTTAATTGATTAATCGTTAGTAAGTCATTGGGTCAATAAGTCATCAGCCATTTTGAATATTGACAATTGCTTATTGGTTTTTAGCATCTTCTTCTTTTACTTTCTTCAGCAGCTCTTCCATTCTAAAAACATAGTCCAGTGTATCATCAATATAAAAAGTTATTTGTGGTATGCTGCGCAGTTG
>JBKJSX010000198.1:0-12891 GCA_046594375.1 Chitinophagaceae bacterium | reverse complement strand
CTTAATCCTCCCATCTTCAGATGATCTTTATTAATGGAAGTAAAAGGTATTCCCATTTGCTCAAAAGTATATCTTGCCCAGCCTTCATCCTGTGTGCTATACCAGGTATGATAAATTGCAACCCTCGGTAAGTTAACAGCATGTTGTTTTGAGGCAGAAATATTTTTTGTTGCCTGCAGATCAAGTCCGAATTTTTGGGATAATGTTTTTGCCTGCTCCTGGCTAAGTTCCTTAAATAAAACTGATCCGGCTACAGCAGTATCATTCATTCCATCAATAAATGTTTTTACATCAAGCACTGATGCTGTGGCATTTTTATTTTCTGATCTAAGCCAATACAATGCAGGTAATAAAAAGTTTTGTGCTTTATAATTTAGCAAATAGTTTGATCCTGTCCCTTTTATTTGTCCTTCATATTTTACATCATCGGTTAAAAGTGTAAGATTGGATTTGGGATATTTTACAGAATCTTCTGCACGCACATCAACACCGTATAAATAACCAAGTGTCCAGGCTATATCATCATAAGGTGGAAACTTCGCATCCTTTGAAAAATTTTGTTTAGTTAATAATGATACAGCAAGATTGCGGTATGGCTGATCGAGCAATATCACATAATCATTTTTATTTTTTCCTGTATCAACAAGGTGTATTTCGATGTTCTGTTTGCGTAATTGATTCACGAGATAAGCAGCCATCACAGGATCATGTTGTTCAGCAGGGATAACAAATGCACGTGGCTTTTCTTCTTTTCCTTTTCGGATATTGTTCAATCCTTTTTGATAAAAATTGTGCAACAGAACTTTTGCATTATCTGCGGTGTAAGAAAGCGAAGCCAGCACACCGGCTTCCATATAATTAATGTTATTGCGTGACGACCAGTTTACCAATTGAGTTGCCGGATCAGGGCGATACCATTCTTTACTTATCGCTGCATCGCCGGCATATTTCATTTCAGAAAGATCACGCAGGTAAGTATTGGCGCCGGCATTTCCGAAGGTTTCATAAAAGCGGCCAATGGAGTTATGATTGTTGGCTACCCAAATGCCATAACCGGGATACCAGCCATCGTAAAAAGCCCATGTAAATGCACCGGGTAATCCCTGCGCAGCCAATGCAGTAATATCATGATTAGCCATTATCTGCCATTCGCCGATCGTGATCGGGTCAATAGTTTCATTGTATGGTCCTGTGCCGGTTGACATATAAATTAAGGGAACAGATTCATGCAGGTCGAGCATAACTGTTGGGTGCCAATCGTAATAAATATTGAATATTGTTTTTGTAAGTTGTTGCGACACTTGTATACCATCGCGGTTGTTATCGTGAAATACATACTTACCCCAATAGGGTGGTGAGTAACGAAAGCCATCATCAAAATTGGTTCTTGCTTTTGAATAACGATAATACCAGTCAACCTGCTTATCGCGGCCATCCGGCTCTGATACAGGGTTTATGATGACAATAATATTTTCACGAATTTTTTTGATGTCATCTGTATTGTCTGTGATAAGTCGGTAGGCAAGTTCCATCAGCATTTCAGGCGAGCCCATCTCTGTTGAATGCAATCCGCCATTTAAATAAAACACAGGTTTTGTATTGTTGATTATTTTGTTCACATCTGCAGTACCTACTTTTCTTGGGTCGGCAAGAAGTGCTAATTGATTTTTGAAAAATTCCGGTCGTTTCATCGCATCTTCATTCCCTATCATCACCATATTTATAGCACGTCCTTCTTCTGTCGTACCCACCTGGTGTGTAGATATAAGTGAAGATGCCGCTGCCAGTTTTTTATAATAATTATATATCTCAGTTGTATGGTGCATTACACCCGGTGCACCGATAATGGTTCCAAAAAATTTTTGGGGAGAAGGAATTTGCGGATCAGTAACAAGATTGAGAACAGAGGAGGGAAGAAATCTTTTATCAGTTGTATACTCTTTTATTTTTTGATTATACGATTCATCAATTTGTTGCGCATTAAGTGTGGCTGCAATTAATACAAATAATAAAAAAAGAAAGAAATACCGATGTAAGTTGAATAGCATAATATTTAGTTTTAGTAACACAACCTAAAGTAACGAATAAGTTATTTTATCCCAGGATCTTTGATACAAGATCTGAATGCAGACTGATCTTCATAAATGCGGCTAAGCCTAAAATGATCCCGATCAAACTTACAGTGGCAGCAAAATACAGAAGCCATTTTTTTTGTGTGAGAGAAGTAATGCCTAACATAGCAATTGAAATAGTTAAAAAAGCTTCGGTCATGTCAAACTGATCATCAAAAAGATTGATGTCTTCATATTCTTTTTGATAGCCTTCTGCCTGCGTTTTTATTTCTGCTTTTTCTTTTTCGTAGCGTGCTATGTGCGCTTCATATTTTTTTATGATCGTATCGCTTGCAGCAGTGTTTTGCAATCTTAATAATTGAACAGAATTTTCTGCAATAGCCTGCTTTGTACTCTTTGCCTGGAAGTAAGACCAGGCATCAATTGCATGCGCCTGTGCCTGCGACATTGCCTGAACAATATTACCATCCTTAACATTGCATAGCGCCATAAATGTTGCAGTTATCGCTACCAGCAACGCTACCATAGAATTGATCTTATTTTTGCCGGCTTCTTCTATCGATTGTTGAATTGTTTCACTTACGTCGCTCATACAAATATGATTTTTATTTTAAAATTTCAAAAACTGGTAAATTAGTAAATCTATAAATATTTTTCCAAGTCCTCCGGCTCATTCATTATTGTCATTCTCTTCACCACTGTATCATATAAAAATTTTTCTTCCTCCATTTTTTTCATGTGGGCAATAAGATGATCATAAAAGCCATCGCTGTTCAATACAAATATTTTTTTATCATGGATGCTCAACTGGTTCCAGGTAAGCATTTCAAAAAATTCATCAAGTGTTCCATAGCCGCCGGGCAGGATGAGTGCTGCATCACATTTTTCGTAGAGCAAAGCTTTTCTTACATGCATATCCGCTACTTCATGCAACTCTGTTAACCCAGGATGTTGGTGTTCCCATTCAACCAAAACTTTAGGCATTATGCCAATTACTTTTCCATTCTTTTCTAATGCAGCATTGGCAACAGCTCCCATAATTCCTTTTGCGCTTCCACCATATACAAGCGTAATATTTTTTTCTGCAAGAATGTACCCGAGTTTTTTTGCATGATCTACATACAAAGGATTAACACCACTTTTGGAGCCACAAAAAACTGCTAAAGATGTAATTGACATAATTTTATTTATCTTGTTTTTTTTATCCAATATTATTCAAAAGTAATTAGATAATATGTCTCCAGTAATGTTGTTCTCTTTTGTGATCGGTTATTTTGTTATCCTGCTTATTGTGGCAAACCGAACATCCCGCAATTCAAATAACGAAAGTTTTTTTATCGGCAACAGAAGTTCAAACTGGATGCTGGTTGCGTTTGGTATGATCGGTACTTCCTTAAGCGGTGTAACATTCGTAAGCGTTCCCGGTGCTGTTGGCAGAGAAGCATTTGCATATTTCCAGATAACGATCGGTTATTTAATTGGATATGCGGTGATAGCATTTGTATTACTCCCGTTGTATTACAGGCTTAATGTTACATCTATCTATAATTATTTAAGCGGCAGGTTTGGATTTAAATCTTATAAAACCGGCTCTGCATTTTTTTTACTGTCAAGAACATTAGGCGCAACTGCACGACTGTACCTCGTGGTGGAAATATTGCAGTATTCAATTTTAGAATCTTTTCACGTTCCATTTTGGCTAACAACTGTTATCATTCTGATCATGATATTGTTGTACACTTATAAAGGTGGTGTAAAAACAATTGTCTGGACAGATACTTTACAAACAAGCTGTATGCTCGCCGGACTGGTGATTTGTGTGATATTCATTTTAAATAAAATGGGATTGAGTTTTACTGACAGCATTAGTCAGATAAGAGAAAAGGGGTACGGCAAAATATTTGTTACGGATGTAAACAGCAAATTGTTTTTTGTAAAACAAATTTTAGCAGGAGCATTTATTACGATCACAATGACGGGTATGGATCAGGAGATGATGCAAAAAAATCTTTCTGTAAAAACATTACCGGATTCTAAAAAAAATGTTCTCACTCTTTCTTTTATTCTGGCTGGTGTGTTATTACTGTTTTTATTTTTAGGAGGACTGTTATATCTCTATGCAGGGCAGCTGGGCGTAACTGTAACTGGCGACAAATTATTTCCCGAGATCGCATTGCATCATATGCCGCCAATAATATCGGTGATCTTTATTATTGCATTGATCTCTGCATTGTTCCCAAGTGCTGATGGCGCCATCACTGCATTAACCTCATCTTTCTGTATTGATATTCTTGGTATGAAAAGAAGAAAGGACTGGACCGAAGTTGAGAAGAAAAAAGTAAGACAAAGAATTCATCTTACAGTTGCATTTATATTTCTTGTTTTTGTAATGATATTTAAATGGGTAAATGATACGAGTATGATAGGTGTGATATTAAAAGTTGCTGCTTATACTTATGGTCCATTGTTAGGTTTATTTTCTTTTGGGATATTGACAAAAAGAAAAGTAACTGACAACTTAGTTCCTGTTATTTGTGTACTTGCACCAGTAATTTGTTTTTTCCTGGATAAATTTCAGAAGGATATTTTTGGTAATTACCAAATAGGATTGGAGTTATTAATCATAAATGGACTTCTTACCTTTATAGGATTATATCTCATTTCAAGGCCAGTGGCTGTTTCACCTGAAGTAAAATCCATATTACACGATGGAACTAATTAATAAAAAAGCAGAAGCATACGCACAAAATTTTTCTTCAAAAGAAGAAGCTTTGCTGGCGGAGGTCGCCGAATACACTAATCAACATCCACATGCGCAAATGCTTAGCGGACATGTGCAGGGCAAGATATTAGAAATGTTGAGCTGCTTATTGCAACCAAAAAAAATTTTAGAGATAGGAACATTCACGGGATACAGTGCATTATGTCTTGCAAAAGGATTAGAGCATGAAGGAGAGTTGCATACTATTGAATTGCGGGAAGAAGATGCAAAAACAGCAAAAGATTTTTTTAGCAAATCTTTACATAATAAAAAAATAGTTTTACACGTTGGCAATGCAATAGATATCATTTCAACTTTGCATGAAGAGTGGGACATTGTTTTTATTGATGCAGATAAAACAGGCTATATTGATTATTACGAATTAACTTTGCCTCACGTAAAACAAAATGGATTGATAATAGCGGATAATGTGTTGTTTCACGGTGAGGTTTTAGAAGAAAATATTAAAGGCAAAAATGCAAAAGCGATCAATGCTTTTAATGTGCATGTGGCAAATGATAAAAGAGTGGAGCAGGTAATGCTCACTGTAAGAGATGGATTGATGTTGATGAGAAAATTATAAATGTCTGAATCACGAGTTGAGTTGATTCCCTGGATTTAGATGATGAAGGATTTATTTTATTATAATCTTATTAATCTTTAAATCTCCCCAAATCATGGTTCAGACCAACCCCTAATCCCCGGTATAATATGAAAAAAATTTTTGGATTTATTGTTTCGTTGTATTTCTTCTCTTCTGCTTTTTCTCAAAAAATTTCTGCAGAACAATATATTAAAACGTATAAAGATAATGCCATACGGGAAATGAAACGTATGGGAGTGCCTGCTGCTATTACTCTTGCCCAGGGATTGCTGGAAACCGAGAACGGCAACAGTGAACTTTTGAGAAAATCAAATAATCATTTCGGGATAAAATGTAAAAGCAGTTGGACTGCACAAGGTGTTAGTCATGATGATGATGCCATCGGAGAATGTTTCCGAACGTACAAAGATGCAGAAGGATCTTATCGTGATCATTCAAATTATTTGCGTGGCAACGATCGTTATGCTTTTTTATTCAAGCTCGATCCACGAGACTATAAAGGCTGGTCACATGGTTTAAAGAAAGCAGGCTATGCGACCAATCCAAGATATCCCGATATTCTTATAAAGCATATCGAAGAAAATAATCTTCAGCAGTACACCTTGTCAGCAGTAAATGAAGTCCCCATTTTTGATGCATCAAAATACCAATCAGATCCTGAAGACAAAACCTTTGCAGAATTAATAAAAGTAAAAGGCTCAGCCAATACACAGATTTCCTTTGTTGCTTCAGCGCCTAAACAAATTAATATTAATGGAAGCAATGTGGTTTATGAAACTAAAGGAAGATCATTGCTAGCCATCGCAACAGAAAATAATATCAACTTAAATAAACTTCTTGAATATAATGATTTGCAAAAAGATGGTTTGCTGGAAGAAGATCAATTTATTTTTCTTGAAAAAAAATCAAAAGAAGGTGATAAAGATTTTTATATAGTTCAAAGAGATGAAACGCTTTTTGATGTTGCACAAAAGAATGGTATTCGTTTACAGAACCTGTGTGAGTATAATGATCTTAAAAGTGATGAAAAGATTTATGCCGGAAGTAAACTTAAATTAAAAGCATCTGCAAAAGATTCAACAGTATTTACCAAACAAACGATAGAGATATCAACAACACAAATGTATGCAGTGCAACCCAAAGAAGGGCTTTATACCATTGCTAAAAAATATGGGGTTACCGTTGCGCAGTTAAAAGAATGGAATAACTTAACTGGTGATAATTTAAAAGTTGGTCAGCAACTCATCGTCTCAAAATAAAATATGGAACTTATAAAGGTTCACGACAAAGAATTTAAACCTTACCTATCTGCCGAAAAGATTAGTGAAGAAGTGAAGAGAGTTGCTGCGGAAATAAACAGGGATTATGCCGGAAGAAAACCTTTGTTTATAGCAATTCTCAATGGCTCTTTTATGTTTGCCGCAGATCTTTTTAAAGAACTAAATATTGAAGCCGAGATATGTTTTATAAAACTTGCTTCTTACAAAGGAACAAAATCATCCGGACAGGTAATAACCGCTATAGGACTGGATATTGATCTTGTCGGAAGGGAAATAATTGTGATTGAAGATATTGTTGATACCGGCAATACACTTACAAAATTTTTGCCGCAGATCCATCATCACAATCCTGCTTCATTAAAAATTGCTGCCCTTTTACATAAACCTGATGCAATGATTCACCCGATCAAAATTGATTATCTCGGATTTAGTGTTCCTAATAAATTTTTATTAGGTTACGGATTGGATTATGATGGGCTCGGAAGAAATATAAAAGAGATCTACCAGCTTGTATCGTGAATCGCGAAACGTGAGAGGTGAAACGTGAAAGGGGAAACGCAAGGGTTTCTTTTTCCCGTTTGTCGGTTCACGATTACCTATTCACGTTTTAATATCATATCTTGAATGAAATGTAATTTTTATATTTCATGTAATAAAAGCCCGTTGCAAAAGTTATTAATTACAACTCTTTTTTTACTTCTCTATTGTAACATTATTGCTCAGTATTATATCAGGGGAGAAGTGAAGGATGAAAAAAATCAGCCTTTACAAAATGTAAAGATATATCTGCACTCTAACCGGTTACTTTATTTTAGTGGCAATACAGGTGGCTTTGGTATTCTTACTTCAAAATTTTTAGACTCATTAACTTTTAATGCAGATGGTTATGAACCCAAATCAATACGTGTTCAGGCGGATACATACCAGGATGTGAATTTGAAAATGTTGTTTCCAATTACAAGCCTGCAAAAACCAACACTTCTTTCTATTTCAGGCAGCCCTAATATTAGTAATGATCAAAACCTTTTCGGAAATGAATCATACAGTAACCTTGTAGAAAATGATTTTATAAAGACTGATAAATTTCCCGCGACAGCTTTTTCAGTAAGGGCAGATAAGGCCTCCTATACAAATATCCGGCGGTTTATTAATCAAAAAACGGAAGTACCTGCTGATGCTGTACGAATTGAAGAGATGCTGAACTATTTTAATCTTAATTATAAAGAGCCTGCGGAAAATAAAACATTTAGTATTGAATCGCAATTAACTTCCTGCCCGTGGAAAAATGATCACCAGCTTTTATTTATTAATGTAAGTGCAAAAAAACTAAATTTCGAAAACGTAGTGCCGGGCAATTTTGTTTTTCTTATAGATGTTTCCGGCAGTATGGATCTGCCCAACCGCTTACCACTTTTAAAAACATCATTTCAGTCATTAGTAAAAAATTTAAGGGATAAGGACACTATCTCTATTGTAACCTATGGCGGATCAGTAGGTACATGGCTTCCACCAACAAGCGGTGCAGAAAAACAAAAAATAATTAAAGCTATAGAAGAATTAAATGCTGCAGGTGATACTCCCGGCGAGGCTGCCCTGAGAGCTGCTTACAAACTTGCTAAAACATCTTTTATTACAGGTGGAAACAACAGGATCATTCTTGCTACTGATGGAGATTTTAATGTTGGTCAAACAACAGAAAAAGAACTGGAAGAATTAATTACCAAAGAACGTAAATCAGGAATTTATCTTACATGTCTTGGTGTGGGAATGGGGAATTATAAAGATTCAAAAATTGAAGCGCTTGCAAAAAGAGGGAACGGAAATTTTGCTTATTTAGATGATATTAAAGAAGGAGAAAAAATTTTAGTGAAAGAACTTACACAAACCTTATATACTGTTGCCAACGATGTTACAATGAAAGTAAACTTTAACCCGGCTTTGGTAAAGGAATACAGGTTGATTGGTTATGATAACAAAAAAAATGCGATCACAGATTCTACCAGCATATTGGAAGGTGGTGAAATTGGCTCCGGTAGCGGCATCACTGCCGTGTTTGAAATCATCCCTGGTAAAAAAGATTCAACATCTGCCGATCATTTGTTAATGGATAATATTGCTGCTATAAAACTTAACTACCGTTTACCGGATGACACTTGTCAAAATAACTTTGATTATATCTGCACTAATAATTATAAAGAGTTTAAAAACATTAATAATGATCTAAAGTTTGGAACGTCCCTTACCATGTTTGGATTAATGCTTAAGAATTCAAAATATGCAGGAAATATTTCCTGGATTGATATAGAAAAAATCGCAAAGGAATCCGTAGATGTCAATGACTATCTTAAAAATGAATTCTTATCCATTGTGGATAATGCAAAGAAGATCTATGCAAAAAAAAGTAAACGAAAAACAAAGAATAAAAAAACTAATTAAAGGTCTCTCTTATTTTTTCCCAGAAAGATTTATCGTTTTTATCAGGACTCGGCTGAAAGTTTTGGCTATGCTGCATCTTCTCTAAAATAGTTTTTTCTTCTGTGGATACATGTTGGGGTGTCCATACATTTACATGTATAAGTTGGTCACCTTTATCATGGCTGTTAATGCTGGGAAATCCTTTTCCTTTCAGCCTGAATATTTTTCCGCTTTGTGTACCCGGGGGAATTTTTATTTTAGCTCTTCCATCAATGGTTGGTACTTCTACCTGTGTTCCAAAAACAGCATCGGGAAATGATACGTAAAGATCAAAAGCAACATTTAATCCATCTCTCTGCAATTGTTCATGTTCCTCTTCTTCGATTAAAATTATCAGGTCTCCTGCCGGGCCGCCGCGTTCGCCGGTGTTTCCTTTTCCACTCATGCTTAACTGCATACCATCCTGAACACCTGCGGGAATATCAAGCGTAACAGTTTCTTCGCCATATACTCTTCCCTCACCTTTACATGCTGTGCATTTATTTGTTATTGTGCTGCCTTCCCCATTACATGCCGGGCATGTAGTAACGGTTTGCATTTGGCCAAGGAAAGTATTTTGTACTCTTCTTACCTGCCCGTTACCACCGCATGTTCCGCAGGTTTGCATACTGTTCTTATCTTTTGCACCGGAGCTATTACACGTGCTGCACGAAACATATTTTTTTACTTTTACAGTTTTAGTTGCACCCTTGGCAATCTCTTCAAAATTTACTTTAATTTTTATACGAAGATTACTTCCCCTAACACCTTTGTTTCTTCCTCCGCGACTTCTTCCTCCTCCGCCAAAAAAATTACCGAACATATCGTCGCCAAAAACATCTCCAAACTGGCTGAATATATCTTCCGTATTCATCCCGCCAAAACCACCACCACCGCGACCTTGCCCAAAAGCACTATGACCAAACCTGTCGTATTGCGCTCTTTTATCCTGGTCGCTTAATATTTCGTAAGCTTCTGCAGCTTCTTTAAATTTTTCTTCAGAAGACTTATCACCTGGGTTTCTGTCAGGATGAAATTGCATGGCAACTTTTCTGTAAGCTTTTTTTATTTCGTCTGCTGATGCGCTTTTGCTTACCCCCAATATTTCGTAAAAATCTCTTTTCGAAGCCATGTTTATTTAAACTGTGCGTTTTAGTTATAAGCTGATAGCAATGTGCTATGAGCAAAAAAATTATTTTAAATCTCAGATCATGGCTCATAGCTCGTGCTATTAACTCATGGCTCAATGTTTATTTTCCTACAATTACTTTTGCAAACCTGATAAGTTTATCATTTAAATAATATCCTTTCACTATTTCATCAATTACTTTTCCTTTTTTATTTTCATCTTCAACACTAACTTCTGCTATCGCCTCGTGTTTATGAACATCAAAATCGGTATCAATGCTCTCCATAGCTTTTAGCCCTTTTGATTGTAAAGTGTTTCTTAATTTATTGAAAACAAGATTGATCCCATCTTTAATTTGTTCTATGTCATCACTTGTGCTCATTTGTTTTTCAGCCCTGTCACTATCATCCAATACATCCAGCATCGAAGTGATAACTTCCTTGCCTGCGGTTTGAATTAATTCTCCTCTTTCTTTTGCATTACGCCTTTTGAAATTATCAAATTCGGCAACCAGCCTGATATATTTATCCTTTTGTATAGCAAGCTCGTTCTGTAGCTTCATCATTTCATCCTCCTCAGGTATGTTATCTTCTTCTTCAGGATTACCTTCCACTTCCATTTGTGGTTGTTGGCTTTGGGTGTTTATCTCTTCAGGAGATTTATTGTGCCGATAGCTATCGGCATTATTTTTATTTTCCATATTTAAAAATTGGCTGCAAAGGTAGGTTAGTCAAACATTTTGCCAATAAGAAATATTAGACAAATTGACACCATAAGATTAGATGGAAAGTGTGGTTATTTAACCACCTGGAATTTGCCGGAATCAATGATTTTTCCGCTTCTGTCCCGAAGCTGGTAAATATAAACACCCCTATAAAAATCAGAGAGTGGAATATTGATCTTTGGAGTAATGGTTTTAAGGTCAAAAACTTTTTTACCTATAAAATTATAAACCTGGAAAGAGAAGAACTTATCGTAGCCCTTTTGAAGTTCGAAATTGATAAAAGTAACAGCAGGGTTGGGATAAAATTTAATGAACTTAACAGCCGGATCAGATGCTCCTGCTACAATTTTATTCTGGGCTAAACCGCTTGAAATAAATAAAATGGTAAAAATGAGTATGTAAAAAATTTTCTTCAATCCACTAAAATTAGAGTTTTTATTTAAAGTTAGCAAACTTTTAGCAACTATCGAAAGGGATAAAAGCTTTTGTACTTTAAAATTTCTTTAAAAAACGCTCGTATATTGAATTAATTGTGTTGGGACAACACTTTTTGGATGGCTTCAAAATCGGGAATCTCAGATGCATTTTCAAGTACTTCAGCGTATCGCACAATACAATCCTGATCAATTACGAAGGCGCTCCGCTTACTAACTCCCTTCATATCAAAGCCAAAAGTTTGATAGATGGACCCATATTCGGTGGAAACCCCTTTATTAAAATCACTAAGTAATTGGAAATTTAAATGCTGCTCTTCCTTATACTTTGCCAATGTATAAACTGAATCTACCGAGATACCAATTACTTCTGCATTGCTGTTATTGTATTGGCTGATATTATCTCTCACTTCGCACAATTCTTTTGTGCAGGTGCCGGTAAATGCGAGCGGAAAAAATAACAACAAAACATTCCTGCCGTTATAGTCACTTAGCGAAACTTTAATTTTTTCTGAATTATACAAACTAAACTCCGGAGCTTTTGTTCCTGTTTCAATTTTCATTTTTTAATTTTTTGTAAAGATATAACGATACTATTTCTTAGATAAGGTATAGATACTTTATTCTAATTTTAGCCAAATATTTTTAAGAAATTATGAGAAACTGTTTATACATATTGGTTACACTTTTTGCAGCTACCGTTATTTCGTCCTGTAATAATGCTATGGATAATACCTACAGTTCATCAACTTATGTGCAGGATATTGCTGTGATACGAGAAAGTAATAAAGTTAATTATGATGATATAGAATTACTAACTAAATATATCACACTTTCTAAAATTGCCGGGAATGATCTCCAGGGAAAAACATACAATGAAATACTTGAAAAAATTAAAGAGATACGCAAATCAAATAGTGACCAGAGTGATCGGCTTAAAATGGAAAAGGATATAATGAGAGAGAGAATGAGTTCTTATTTAGCAGTTAATTTATCCGGAAAGACTTTTTCAAAGGTTAACAGTAAAGATTGTTTTACATACACTGTAACATTCCGGAATACTGCATCAAAAAATATTAAAATGGTTATAGGAAACATAAGCCTCAACGATCTTTTAGACAGGGAAATTAAAAATATACAAATCGTGCTGGATCAAGAGCTGCCGTCACATTCAGTTGTAGAAAAAAAATACATTCTTGCTTATGATGCGGCTAATGAAAGTGATAAACGTATACGATCCAAAGAACTCGTTGATCTTCGGGTTGTATGGAACCCCGACAAAATCATTTTTAAAGATGGAACACTTGCAGAATAATTACCAAACCTCGTAAGCAAGTGCTTCTTTATTTTTTTTATTTTCTTTGTGTTTTTTACTAAGCATTACATAAGCTATTGACGCAAGTGCAGTAAAAGCCAGCACTTTTAATATATCT